>JBGPGZ010000352.1:0-4987 GCA_041484175.1 Cyclobacteriaceae bacterium
AGCTTATGAGCGATGAAAAATTGTACCGTGACGGAATGAAAACGCGAAGGAGCGTTCTGGGGGACGAGTATGTGGACAAAGCGGAGGCTAACAAAACAGATTTTGATAAAGATTTTCAGGAATATATTACAAACAATGCGTGGGGCACTGTATGGAGCAGACCGGGATTGACTAAACGCGAACGGAGTTTGATTACCATTGCGCTGATGACGGCATTAGGTCATGAAGAAGAGCTTGCTTTGCATTTAAAAGCAACAAAAAATACCGGCGCCACGGCCGAGGATGTAAAAGAAGTTTTACTTCATACTGCGGTCTATGCCGGTGTGCCCGCTGCGAATAAAGCAATGAGAATTGCAAAGGAAATATTTGGGTAATAACTCTTAGTAGATGACCTCGATAAACGTGAATTCGGTTGCCACGGATTACACAGATAAGGCACGGATGGAGCTAATCATCCGTGTTAATCCTTGTAATCTATGGCTAAAGATTCTTATCTATAACGATACAAATTATGATAAGCAACAATAAAGATCGCCATGGAGGACAAGGATTTTGATGTGCATCCGCCGCATTTGTATCCAGCCTACAAATCGACGATTCTTCGCAGCCCGACGAAGCCGCTGATGCTTGTGAAAGAATTTCTAGAAGATGTGAGCTTGCCTGTTTTTGGGGAGTCGGTTATTGGTAAACTCGATAACGACTTGACAAAAAACGCGCGTAAGAACGGCCAACCCATTGGCGAACGCATCAAAGTTTCAGGCATTGTAACGGATGAATACCGAAGGCCCATGCCCAATACGCTGATCGAGATCTGGCAGGCGAACGCCGCAGGCCGCTATATCCATAAGGAAGAAATTCACGATGCGCCACTCGACCCCAATTTTTTGGGTGGCGGACGGATGTTGACAGACCGCGCGGGGAGATATACTTTTTATACCGTCAAGCCCGGCGCCTACCCCTGGGGTAATCATTTCAATGCGTGGCGACCCAACCACATACACTTTTCGGTGATGGGTCACCAGTTTGAGCAACGGCTGGTCACGCAGATGTATTTTCCCGGTGATCCCCTGTTTGATTTTGATCCGATCTTCCAATCGGTACCCAAACACGCCCGGGAATTACTCATCGCCAAATTTAAAATGGAATGGACGGAACCTGAATTTGCATTAGCTTACGAGTTCAATATTGTATTGAACGGCAAAAGCAAAACCCCTTTTGAGTAATGGAAAAATTAAGACAAACCCCATCACAAACGGTTGGACCTTTCTTTGCTTACAGTTTGACCGCGGAGCAGTACGGTTATGATTACAACAGCATCGTCAAGGGCTCGCTCCTGGGCGATAAAACGAAGGGAGAACAAATCTCCATCACCGGCAGCATTTACGATGGCAATGGCGATGCCATCTCCGATGCCATGATTGAACTTTGGCAGGCAGATGAACTGGGGAAATACCGAATCGCTCCGATTCAATCAAGGAATAATGACTTCCTCGGTTTTGGTCGACTTGGAACCGGTGCAAAGCCAGATCATGGCTTCCGATTTACGACCGTAAAACCCGGTTTGGTTAACGGACAAGCCCCTCATATCAATGTCATTTTGTTCATGCGAGGCTCCCTGAGACATCTTTATAGCCGACTTTATTTTTCGGATGAAAATAATGCGAAGGACCCATTGTTGCTTTCCATGGATGCTACACGCAGGCAAACACTTATCTCTCAGCGAATGGAAGTCAATAAAAACATTGAATACCAGTTCAACATCCATATGCAGGGAAAAAAAGAGACTGTATTTTTTAACCTGTAGTTAACGGATGACGGATCACTTCAAGACCAATCTATGAAAAGTGTGCCCCAGATAACGGCAGCGGCGGCTGCGGCATTGGTAAAGGATGGCGATGTTTTGTTGGGTGGAGGCTTCGGCATGACGGGGAATCCTATTCATTTGTTGCATGCGTTGGCTCAAACGAAAACAAAAAACCTAACCTTTATCGGGAACAATGTTGGAGAACCAAATCTGGGAGGAGGCCGATTGCTCCTGAATGGCCAGATCAAAAAAATGATCGGATCTTTTTTCACGAGTAACCCGGATGCCGTGAATGCAGCCCAAAATGGTCAAGTTGAATACGAACTATTGCCACAGGGAACATTGGCGGAGGCTATCAGGGCGGGAGGTGCCGGCATTGGCGGCTTTTATACGCCAACATCAGTCGGGACATTATTGGCAAAGGAACGAGAGACAAAAGTAATAGACGGTGTAGAGCAGGTCTTTGTAAAGGGCATCCGTGGGAATGTAGCATTCATTCGTGCCTGGAAAGCGGATACGGCGGGGAATCTGACGTATCGCATGACAGAGCAAAATTTTAATCGCGCCATCGCTACCGCCGCCGATCTTGTCATAGCAGAGGTGGAAGAAATTGTGAAAGTAGGTGAGATTGATCCGAATTTTGTTCATACGCCTGGCTGCTACGTTGATTTCCTGGTACAAGCGCATGTCACGCAGGAGGACCTGGGAACTTCTGCATCGGTTGGTTCAGCAAAGAAAGTAAGCGAGTCAAGAATGAACATGGCGAAACGCGCTTTCAAAGAACTGAAGAAGGGGGATGTGGTTAATTTAGGGATTGGCATTCCAACCCTGGTGGCAGATCTTATTAAACCAGAACATGGAATAATACTGCATACTGAGAACGGAATGTTAGGTGTTGGACCTAGTCCGGCAGATGGAGGCGGGGCCATGGATTATCCGGTGAATGCAGGAAAGGTACCGGTTACCGCCCAATCCGGAAGCAGTTATTTTGACAGCAGCGATTCATTTGCGATGATCAGGGGTGGTCATGTTGATGTGGCGATCATGGGTGGATTGGAAGTCGATGAAAAAGGAAATCTTGCGAATTGGGCTATACCCGGAAAACCGTTACTTGGTGTTGGGGGTGCTATGGATCTTGCTTCCGGAGCGAAGAGACTGATTATTACACTGATGCATGCCGATCCCGATGGGACATCGAAAATCGTCCCGCGATGTACCTTGCCGCTTACGGCAATCGAAGCGGTAGACGTTGTCATTACCGATCTGGCAGTATTTGTTT
The DNA here is from genome assembly GCA_041484175.1 of Cyclobacteriaceae bacterium. Classification (GTDB taxonomy): domain Bacteria; phylum Bacteroidota; class Bacteroidia; order Cytophagales; family Cyclobacteriaceae; genus ELB16-189. The sequence continues at coordinate 3,084 of JBGPGZ010000352.1, forward strand.
ATGATGATGGTAAACTGATTTTAACTGAGCTGATGCCGGGAGCTAGCCTTGAGGAGGTACGGTCAAAGACGAAGGCAAAGTTTGAGGAGAGGTTGAAAGGCAATCATGATAAATGTTGAAATACTACTTAGTTTGATCACAAATGCAGGATCACTCCTGTGTGCCGAAGCACTTGGGTGCGCAGGCACAAAGAACACAAAGAAAATAAAAGCCAAACATTGCGGTTTTTTGATAAGTATTTAGTCTGAAAAGCTTTGTGTTCTTTGTGCTTCTTCGTGAACTTCGTGACCCTGAATGAGCAGAGCAAAAGTGGAAACCCTTTTCAAGTTGGAGAAGGATTGAAATAACCGGTACTGCATAATGCTGAAATGATATGCAACGACTTTACGAAGACTTGTTCTACTCAAAGCCGGTGAATGAACTGTTCACGGATGAGTCGTTCATCAAATATATGCTTTGTTTTGAGGCAGCCCTGGCAAGGGCACAGGCAGAACAAGGCTTGATCCCGGATGCAGCTGCAAAGACAATCGAGGCTTGTTGCAAAATTGAAAATATTAATATTGAATTATTGATAGAACAGATCTCGCTGGGTGGTAACCCAAACATACCATTGATAAAACAGCTAACCCAGGCGGTTGCCTCGAAAGACGCCGAAGCGTCAAAGTACGTTCATTTCGGCGCTACCAGCCAGGATGTCATCGATACTGCAACCGTGCTTCAACTAAAGGATGCCCTCCTGTTGATGACCACTGATCTTGACCTGCTGATTAAACAATTGGTTGATTTGATAAAGACGCATCGCAATACCCTGATGATGGGTCGCTCTTTCAAACAACATTCAAGACCCATTACTTTTGGTTTTAAAGTGGCGCGGTGGCTGGACAGTTTGCTGCGGTCAAGGAATCAATTGGGTGGTTTATCGCAACACAATCTGATGCTTCAGTTGGGTGGTGCCGTTGGTACGCTTTCCAGTATGGAGGATAAAGGATTGAGGATCGCAGAGGCGATGGCCAAAATTTTGGATTTAAATGTGCCTGCAATTTCGTGGCATTCTCAACGCGATCGTTTTGCCGGGGTAGCCACAACCTTGGGTATTTTACAAGGCAATATTGGAAAACTGGCCGAAGACATTCACCTGTTGATGCAAACGGAAACTGGTGAAGTGTTTGAACCCTTCTCCCCCGGAAAAGGTGCGTCATCCAGCATGCCCCACAAAAGAAACCCGGTGGGCTGCATCGCGATTCGCGCAAACTCAAAACGGATTCCCGGGTTGGTTTCGACGATGCTTTATTGCCTGGACGGAGATCATGAGCGGGCGACAGGAAACTGGCATGCCGAGTGGGAAACGTTGAGCGCGATCGTACAGCTTTCCGCCGGTTCGGTGAGGCAAGCCGTTGCCATTACCGATGGTCTGGAAGTAGACGCCAAACGGATGCGGATCAACCTTGAGCAAACGAGGGGCCTGATCTACGCTGAGAATCTCTTGGTCACTTTAACCAAACACATTGGCAAGACAGATGCTGAAGACCTGGTTGAAAAAAATTGCAAGGAAGCAACAAAGCAGGGGATTCATTTGAAAGAACTGATCAGGAAGAGCCCAGAAGTAATGAAGTACATATCTCCTGATAAAATTGAAGATTTATTTGACCCCAAAAATTCAGTTGGATTGTGTGAAGAGTTTATCAATCGGGTTTTGAAATCAGTTTGATAGCCGAGCTAACAAGCAGAGACATGAAGAAACTAATCGTATCGATCGCCGTTTGTTTTCTAACGACTTCCTTTTCGACAGAGCAAATAAAGTGGGTTGCCATCGGGGATTCAATAACGTATCTGAATGAACACCCGGATGAAGCGGCTAACCGGATCACAAAAGGATATATGACCAGGGTAGTAGAAGAACTACC
>JBGPGZ010000353.1:0-4986 GCA_041484175.1 Cyclobacteriaceae bacterium
CCGTCCGTGTTCATGAATTGTCAGTTTCATTCGATTATTCCCTCCCTCCTTGCTAAACAATATTTGTGTGTTAAAATTTTCAAGAAAATAAAGGTTACCATTCTCGGCAAAAAGGGGCAGTTTAAGGACACCCGGAAGTTCCATATAAAGCGCACCGTCCTTTTCTGTGATGACGAGCTTTCGTTTTTTGTTTAATTCATAGGTTCCGGCATACTGCTGTAAAACAGTCTTATCCGTTTTTACCGATGTCCTTATTTTCCAGTTGTCGTAGGGCAAATTGAAAACGATGGACGAGATCCCCATCCCCACCGCCCAAACATTCTGTTCGTACGTTCCAAAGTTATTAAGAAGAATGATCGTCAGGTCTTCATCCGGATAATAGATGAATTCAGACATATAGCCGGGATAACCTCCGGAATGCTTTACATAGTTCCTCCCTGAGAATTGACCCGTTTGCCAGCCATATCCATATTGATTTACTTTTGGCGTGAACGCAAGTTTCCAGGAATCGGGAGTCAGGATCTGTTTGGAGGATATTGCTTTTGCGTATTGATACAGATCGCCGGTCGTGCTGTAAATGGCGCCCGCCGAATAAGCAAAGGTCGAATCATAGTGTTTGTAAGGGATATGTTTTTCAGCATCCAAAAACTCATGGCCCTTTGCTTTTATTGATGCCGGCAACTTGAGGAAATCAAACCCGGAATGGGTCATCGCCAGCGGATTAAAGATCATCTCTTTTACGACCGTCTCGTAAGGCTTTCCAGTTACTTTTTCTATGATCAGACCCAACAGGAAAAAACCCGAGTTATTGTAACCGTATCTTGCTCCCGGCTTGAACTCGGGCGGTTTGTTTACAAAGGCCTCCAGGATTCTCTGTTTCGATACGGGATGGCAAACAATCGCCGAATCTTCGATGTCCACGTCATCCGTGTAATTATATATCCCCGAAGAATGCGTCAATAAATGATGGATCGCAATCTTTTGTCCGTTGTGGTAATCGGGGAAGTATTTGGCAAGTTTGTCATGGACCGACAGTTTCCCTTCCTCCTGCAATTTCAATATCACTGTCGCCGTGAATGTTTTTGGTAACGGAAAGTATCGGAAAGCGCGTATCCGGTTCGTTGGGCGTCTTCGCATCCACATCGCTCCATCCATATCCCTTTTGCAAAAGGAGGTTGCCTTTTTTCGCGACCAAAACTGAGCCATTAAATCGGAAAGCCTTATTTGCCGAGACGAGGTAATCGTCGAGTCTCCTGGCAATGACTTCAATGGCGGGGTTTTCTAAAGTTTGTCCCTTTAGAATAAATCCAAATGTTGTCAGGAAAATGAGTAAACCGGATCGTATAAAACTTTGCATCGGTATGTCCCGATAGAGTCACATCGTTTTGTTAAGGCGAATTCCTCTGCCCGTGGTCGGTAGTATCACCGACCACCCACCCTGCTAATTATCACCAACCCTAGGATCCGTTTTGGTTCGCTGTCATCATGAGGTTTCAAATTGCACCGCCTACCTCACCACCGCCCCCGGACTCACCCCCTCCGATGGCTGCACCAACCGCAACTTGCCATCCTTGTCCTCCGCCATCAAAATCATCCCCTGCGACTCAACACCCATGATTTTGCGGGGGGCGAGGTTTACAAGCAACGCCACTTGTTTACCAACCATCTCTTCAGGAGAAAAATATTCGGCAATGCCGCTCATTACGGTACGCATGTCAAGGCCCGTGTCCACCTTCAACTTCAGCAGCTTCCTGGATTTTTCAACACGCTCGGCTTCCAGGATCTTTCCGATGCGGATATCCATCTTGCCAAAGTCATCAAAGGTTATTTCCGCCTTGGAGGGCTCCACGGGCTGCGACGCCAGCTCCACCGCTTTTTTTGTTTCCATCAGTTTACGGATCTGTTTTTCAATTACTTCGTCTTCGATCTTTTCATAAAGAAGTTGCGGCTCGCCAAGCGCATGATTCACCGCCAGCAGATCACCGCCCGTCTCCAGCCACGTTTTTCCTTCCAGCCCAAGCATCGTCCTCAATTTCTTTGAACTAAATGGCAAAAAAGGTTCGGCCAGGATTGCCAGGTTGGCGGAGATCTGAATCGCAATATTCAGGATCGTGCCCACCCGCCCCAAATCGCTCTTGGCCAGTTTCCAGGGCTCCGAATCAGCGAGGTATTTATTTCCAAGCCGCGCAAGATCCATCAGGTTGGCTGTGGCCTCACGGAACTTATACGCCTCAATGGAAGAACCGATCCGCGAAGGAAAATCTTTTAATCCCGCCAGTGCCTTCTTATCCAGTTCTCCAAGAGCCCCTCGCGCCGGAACCTTGTTTTCAAAATATTTCTGTGTAAGCACCAACGCACGGTTTACAAAATTGCCAAAGATCGCTACCAGCTCGTTGTTGTTCTTCGCCTGAAAATCCTTCCAGGTAAACTCACTATCCTTCGTTTCCGGCAGGTTCGTAAGCAAAGCATAACGCAGCACATCGGGTTTGTCGGGGAATTCCTCTATATACTCGTGCATTTCGATCGACCAGCCGCGGCTCGTCGACATCTTGTCGCCCTCAAGGTTCATAAATTCATTCGCAGGCACGTTGTCCGGAACAATAAAGCGATCCGACACATGTAGCATAACCGGAAAAATGATGCAGTGAAAAACAATATTGTCCTTGCCGACAAAGTGAACCAGTTTTGTCCCGGGATCTTCCCAGTAGGGTTTCCAGTCCTCTGCTCCCACCTTTCCAAAATCACGCTGCGGCGTCGAGAATTCCTTTTTTGATTTGCTCAATTCTTCAAACAGGGCGCGGGTTGCGGAAATGTAACCGATGGGGGCATCAAACCAGACATACAACACTTTTCCAACGGCATCGGGCAACGGGACCTGGATGCCCCAGTCAAGATCGCGCGTCATGGCACGGGGTTGAAGACCGGCATCGATCCAGGATTTGCATTGCCCGTAGACATTGACCTTCCAATCATCCTTATGAGATTCAAGGATCCACCCGCGAAGCCATCCTTCGTATTTTTCCAGCGGAAGATACCAGTGCCTGGTCGGTCTGAGCACCGGCGGCTTACCGCTAAGGGTCGATCTCGGATTGATCAGATCGCGCGGGCTTAAAGTCGAACCGCACTTTTCGCATTGATCGCCATAGGCATTCGGATGACCGCACTTCGGGCACGTCCCGACGATGTAACGATCCGCTAAAAATTGCCTTGCCTCCTCATCATAATATTGCTCGGAGGTTTCTTCGTTGAGAAGTCCTTTATTAAAGAGGTTCAGAAAAAACTCCTGAGAAGTCTTGTGGTGGATTGGCTCACTGGTGCGGTGATAGACATCAAAGGAAATTCCCAGGCTATAGAGGCAATCCCGGATCAGCGCATGGTATTTGTCGATGATTGCGCGCGAAGTGGTATTTTCCTTGAGCGCCTGGTTGGGGATGGCCGTTCCATGTTCATCGCTGCCGCAAACATAAACGACATCCTTGTTATTCAAACGCAGGTAACGCGCATATACGTCGGAGGGAATATAGGCCCCGGCCAGGTGACCGATATGCTTGGGACCATTGGCATAAGGCAAAGCGGCCGTAACCGTATATCGTTTATAATTCTTAGGGGTACTCATAAGGAAACAGACTGGCTTTTATGAAGCCGGTTACAAAGATGGGAATTGATGCGTAAACTAGGTGGGTGAAACTATTTTTTGTTTTGGCGGCATCTCAGAGAGTTTTTCAAACTCGCGGATGCGGTCTTGCTCGCGGCGGTATTCCAGGATAGGCCCCAGGTCAAGCGGCAATCTTACCGTGAACTCCGTGTACCTTTCCGGTGTCGTCTTAAAGTCGATCGTGCCTTCCAGCCTGCTGGTGGCGAGCTTTGAAAGGTATAAACCAATGCCGCCGGTTTCAGAACGCTCCGAAGCCCTCACAAACATTTGAAATATCTTTTCCTTTGTTTCGTCGTTGATCCCAACGCCGTTGTCAATCACCTTGATCACCGTGTTGAGTTCATCCGCCGAGACATGGATCTTTACAAAGGGCTGTACCCGTTCGGACTCATTGTGAAATTTGATGCCGTTGTCGATCAGGTTCTCCATTACAATCCGGAGCATTTCCTTGTCCGACTTCAGCACAAATCCTTTTTCGACCTCATACGAGATGCTTAAGCGGCCTGGCATTCCTTTTTTTCTTTCGAGAAATAAAATGTCCTCGATGATCTCTTCAAAATTGATGATGTTGGCCGCGAGCATGGCGTGGTTGATCTGGTTGATGATCAGCAGGCGGGTAAGGATGACATTGAGTTTATCGGCCGTCGCATCGAGTTTATTGAGATAGCTAAGCGCTGTATTATCGGTGACATCCATGATGGCGACATTGCAGATGCCCTTTAAGCTGGCCAGCGGCCCGCGGATGTCATGCGAGGTCTTATAGATAAAATTATCCATCTCGCCGTTGACTTTCTTGAGCGTATCATTGGTGTCGTTGAGTTGTTTGGTGCGTTCATCCACACGGTCTTCCAACCGCTCGTTGGCTCTGCGGGTCAATCTGAACAGCAGGAGCATAAGCGTGGCCAGGCCAAAGACCATGACCGCCACCACGCCGTAAAAAAGTTTTTCTGCGCGTTGGCGTTTGAGGGTTTCTTCTTTGAGGGCAAGTACAGCGTCCTTTGCAGCAATGGTCTTAATATTCTCCCGTTCTTCAAAGTTAGTCTGGACTTTGGTGAGATTCTTCATCAAGTCTTCGCTATAAATACTATCCTTCAAGACAATGTATTTCCGTTGATAAATTGCTGCGTTTTCGTAATTCTTGGTTTTAGTGTACAATTCAGAATATTGCCTGTATATGTTAATCATCAACGCGTTATATTCTGTCTTATCGGCTACAGATTCTGCCTCGGTAAGAAAATTCTTTGCGACTTCATAATGACCAAGGCCATTGTTAATCATGGCTAGGTGAATCAGGTTCTCAATCTCAAATCGTTTATCATCTTGTTTTTTCG
>JBGPGZ010000354.1:0-4974 GCA_041484175.1 Cyclobacteriaceae bacterium
CATTAATTTGAAAACTAATAATTTGGGATATTTAATCCCAGAACAATATTGCGTTGGCCTATCCATTCTCCTTGCTGGTTTTTGATCAGCTTGATAATCCCCAAGCCGCCGCGCTTTTCTTGTTTGGAACGTTCGTCAGCAGTAAGCAACGGGTCATCGTCAAATAAATATTCGTCAAGGTAATACTCGTTGATCCCTTCTTCCTTAATGATCGGATGGATATGAGCCGGGATCTTTCTATTTGGATAGGACGCGGGCCTAATGGTTCTGAATCGATAGCGGCCTTTGTCATCGGTTTTCATCCAGCCACGCAGATGGCCATGTCGCCTTCCCTCACGTTGAGTCAAGGTAGCCGAGTAGTTTCCCTTGTTATCAGTGTGATAAACATAAAGAATAACACCCGGTGCGGGCGTGCGGCCATCCTTTTTGTAAATGGTTCCGGTAATAATCAACGGCTCACCCGGTTCTTTGCTATCCGGAATAATCGTCTCCCAAAAAAGTGTGGACGGCATTCCTTCATAGATTAAATTGCAACCGTCGCATCCGCCACCCACTACTTTCCCCGACGGGCTTGATTGCGAATACCCCCATGCGCACACCATTACAACCAGGGTTAGCGTCAGCATTGATTTTTTCATTATTTTGTTTTCTCTGATGAACGTTAATGATTTCCCTTCGATCAGCTATTGATTTCACTTTATGATGAAGCGCTGGCTTTTCTTGACGAAATGCGGTTTTTAGCCGGGGGTGCCATGGCACACTGCCGTTAAAAGAAGTAATTTTCACCATGGATCGCTTCTGGAAATACAAGCTTGACCACTGGTTTTTTTGGACCGCAACGGTTTTCTTTCATGCCTATACGCGCGTCGGGCTGATCTCCAAGGCAGGCATGGGTCAATTCCTGCTTGAGATAGCAGTCCGCAATGCATTGCTTGCGTTCGTGATTTACCTGAATTTGTTAGTCCTTATCCCTCGCTTTGTTCAGAACAAAAAATACGTGACTTATGTTTTACTTTTATCGCTCGGATTTGCATTTTACACAATCGCCAAAAACGGCCATGATGTTTATTTATACGGAACGGTGATTGGAGAAAAAGAAAGCAACTATTTCTTTCAGCGCACTTTCTATAATCTTTCTATCGCCTTCTTTTACATTGCCTTTAGCGTTGCATTGCACCTGAGCAAGGAATGGTATTTTCAGAAGGAACTTATCCGTAAGATCGAGATCGAAAAGCTTAATGCCGAACTGGATTACCTGAAAGCACAAATCAACCCGCACTTTCTATTTAATTCCATCAACACGATTTACTTTCAGATTGAAAAGCAGAATACCAGCGCACGCGAGACGTTATTGACTTTTTCAGAAATGTTGCGGTATCAGCTTTACGAATGCAATGGGAATATGATACCGGTGGAGAAAGAAATCGGTTACCTGAGAAACTACGTTGAATTGCAGCGCCTGCGAAAGGATGAAAATTATAAAATTACGTTCACCACCGGGGATGACTTAACCAACTTTTCCATTGCGCCGCTGCTGCTGCTTCCATTTATAGAGAACGCCTTTAAGCACGTCTCTCATTTTTCAAAGGAAGATAACGAGATCAAGATCGATCTGATGAGAAGTGCTGAAGGATTCCGCATGCTCGTGTTTAATACAAGGGAGGGGCAACGCATGGACTTGGCCAATGCGGGGGGAATAGGATTGAAAAATGTGCGGAGGAGGTTGGCATTGTTGTACAACGGCCGCCACCGGTTGGATATTCATGAAACACAAACAACGTTTGAAGTAGACCTCCAATTGCAGCTATCATGAAACTGAATTGCCTGATCATTGATGATGAGCCCGTTGCCAGGAAAGGTATGGAGGAGTATGTCAGGGAAGTTGAATTTTTGAACCTGGTGGCTAAATGTGAAAGTCCCTTGAAAGCCATCGTTTTTTTAGAAAGTGGCAATATTGACTTATTATTTCTCGATATCCATATGCCCAAACTGTCAGGAATTGAGTTCCTCAAAATTCTCACAAATCCCCCGATGGTCATCTTTACAACAGCCTACTCCGAATATGCGCTGGAAGGGTATTCACTAAACATTATGGATTATCTGGTGAAACCCATCCCTTTTGATCGGTTCCTGAAGGCGGTGCACAAATCGCTTGATTTTTACACCCTTCAACACAAAACGGAGATCCTGCAAACGTCGCCTCCTGATTATTTTTTTATCAAGTGCGACAGCAAGTACGAGAAGGTATTTTATCAGGAAGTCCTTTATATCGAAGCTTTGCAGAATTATGTAATCGTACACACTACGGAAAGAAAACTAATTGCCTATTTGACTATTGGTGGACTGGAGGACCAGCTCCCGAAAGAGCAATTCATGAGGGTTCATAAGTCGTATCTCGTTTCTGTTTTCAAAATCAAGGCCATCGAGGGCAATGAGATTGTAATGAACGGAATCAAGATTCCGATTAGCAGAAACCTGAAAGAGGAGGTGATGAACAGGATCATCGGCGGGAACCTTCTTTCCCGTTAGGCCGGCAAACTTCCCTGGATAAGCTGCAAATTGAGGATTTATGGAGGCACTGTTGCCTGGTTGCCGGGCGGCTAAACCGCGTAGCTCCCGATTTGGATCCTTCCAGGAAATGATTTCCGTTGAGAATTGTTAACCCTTCCCCGCGATATAATCAGCGATTGTGTGGCCCACGAATAATAAGGCAAGCAAGCCGGCGATGACAATAATTACAATGTTCAGGGGTCGCATTCGAATGGACACATGCAATACTTGTTGATGCCGGTCATATCGCACCCAGGTAATGGAGAGCAGATTCAATAAAACAGTGATCAGTGGAATAATGATAACGACCATGGCGAAAACTCCGAATCGAATCCATTCGGGCCAGCGAGGTGAGTACTCCACCATCCAGGACCACGGTGGAATGGAAGTGTCGAGCAGCGACTGAATCAAGCCTGAACCAAGCAATACGCCGGGAATCAACATCAGCCACAAAGCTGCCTTGGCGGATTTCTTAGCGCTTAGAATTGCTAACTTCAGCGGCCATTGATGCTGTATGGGTGGCATTTGCGGTACGCTCAAATCCTCGAGCTTCTTTTCGAGATCATCAGCATTCATGAACGGATTATTTTTTGTCTACACTGCTAAAATGCATTTTTGCTATGACTTCAGCCGAACGTAAACCAGTTTAATTGTTTTCTTATCTGTTTCGCGTTCATCAATCTCATATTTCCCAGTACTCTTGATAAGGGGGGCCAGTTTTTGGAACCCAAAATTCCGGGGGTCAAAATCGGGCTGTTTTTTAAGGATCAGGTTTCCCACCTCGCCCAGGAAAGCCCATCCGCTTTCGTCTGCAAGGTCCCGGATGGAAGACGATATCAAATTGATCGTTTCCCTGTCGACCTTTTGAAGCGCATTGGAGGCCGTTGCCTTTATTTCTTTTTTACCCTTTTCGAATTTTATTTCAGTTTCTTTTGCCGGCGGGCTCAGTATTTCGATATAGATAAATTTATCACAAGCAACAATAAACGGATTTGGCGTTTTCTTTTCGCCAAGTCCAATCACCATCATGCCTGCTTCTCTGAGTCGCGTGGCAAGTCTGGTGAAATCACTATCGCTTGAAACAATACAAAATCCGTCGACTTTCTCGGTATAGAGAATATCCATGGCGTCAATGATCATGGCCGAATCGGTGGCATTTTTTCCGACGGTGTAGGCATATTGTTGAATCGGCGTAATTGCATTCTCCAGCAGAACTCCTTTCCAACCGGTCAACGTTGGCTTTGTCCAATCACCGTAAATTCGTTTGAAAGTGGGGGTGCCATATTTTGCAATTTCTTCCATCATTGCCTTGATGTTGGCATGAGGGATGTTATCAGCGTCGATCAAAACCGCAATCCGCAAGTCTTTGTTGTTTTTCATTTTTCTTAACATATAGTAGTAAACGTGCCACGCACCTGATTTTTTGAAAAGACAAATCAAATCAAAATAAACACAGCCGCCAATAAAGTCGTGGCTATAATAAACCACCTGTAATAGCGCTCGGGGATCTTTCTGACAATAATAATTCCCAGGTAAGCCCCAAGCCCAATAAACGGTATTGTTGTGAGGTCCACTAACAAGATGTCGATCGACAGGGTATGCCAGACAAAAACGTGAAAGGGAACTTTGAACCAGTTCGTAACCATGAAGAACCAGGCAGTCGTGCCGATATAGGCATTTTTGGGCAAGCGCATGGCAAGTAGATACACGGCCATCACCGCACCCGCAAGGTTGCCGACCATGGACGTGAACCCGCTGGCCACGCCGGTTACCGCCGCGAACCCTGAGGAATGCGGTACTTTTTCCTTGTCTCCGCGTTCCAGCCACAACATGATGACGACGCTGACAACGATGATGATCGCCATTGCCATTTTGAAAATTTCATCATTGATATAATTACCGGTAATGGTCCCGGCGATCACGCCTGCAGCTGTCCACGGAAAAAGAATTTTCAAGTGCTTCCATGATGCGTGCTGATGATAATACCGGACACCCATGAGGTCTGCGAATACCAGCATGGGTAATAGAACGCCGCTTGAGTTCCGGCCTCCAAAAACAGCGGCCAGCAAGGGCACCGCGATCATGCCCGCTCCGTGCACCCCCGTCTTGGCCATGCCAATGCACAAGGCAACGAGATAAATGATGACCAAATCAAGGACGCTGAAGTGATAGGAAAAAAGGGTTATCGTTGCGATGAGAATTGAGATAGATTATGAGAGCAGCATTATTTTATAAACGGAAGTTGTGTTCATTCTGTTGATTCTATTGATTCAATACAATCCGCTTTCCTTCATGGGCAGACCGGCGCGCGGCTTCAAGGATTTTGACGACAATCACATTGTTATTGAGTGAAGATAGATCGTTATCAGCCTGGATTACCCCCCGCAAGACAGCAGCGAGGTAAACTAGATTATCCTGGTAGGC
>JBGPGZ010000355.1:0-4961 GCA_041484175.1 Cyclobacteriaceae bacterium
CAGCTTGGTGACCGTTTTGCCGGACAAAAAAAATAAGGATGAAACAGCTTCTGCTCAACCACTCGTGACCGCATCCCTTCATGACAGCCTGTCCACCCGGAACGAGCTTAATCAACACGCGGCGGTTGTCGTCCAGGAGGAATCGCCCATTAGAATACAAAAGAAAAAAGGAGAAAGCATTCACCTTTCTGGAACGGTAGATCAAAATGAAAAAAAGGACGACAAGTCCGAAAAGGAAAGTGAAGATCTGTGGGCTTCCTTGGCCCTGTCAGCCGGGAGTTATAATCCCGGGTCATCTTCCAAACTAGGTTATTCACCTGCCCCCAGCATGGCCTATTCACCCAATGGCAGTACAGCAGGTAGTCCAGCAGGAGCAGGTGGGAATAAATCGTCTATTGGCTCGTCCTACTCGGCTGGAATTGCGCTGGGCATGCGGGTAGCGGAGCGCTGGGTCATCCAAAGCGGCATCAATTACCTCAATACGCGTATGAGTTACACTTCCGATATTATTTCTGTCTCTTCCAACCAGGCAAAAGCCTTTGACGCAAATTATACATCGCAGAATGCCAATTCGGCGGTTACCACCACAAGTCCTTATCAGATAAATAGTACCCTTGAATTCATATCCATTCCCATGCAGGCCGGATATTTGATTGTTGACAAAAAACTAGGATTTCAAATGAATGCGGGTGTCGCAACCGATTTTTTTATTCGAAACTCCTTGCAGGACCAAAGCGGGCAAGTCAGTGGGTTTACGCAGGGGGCTGGCTCCGATTCGCCCTACCGGTCGGTAAACTGGGCGGGATTGATGAGTACCGAATTGAGCTATAAGCTGGCAAGGCAATACCGCGTCTCGATTGTACCCGGGGCCCGATTTCTGCTTAATTCTGTTTCAAAATCAAGTCCCAACAAATCTTACGTCATGGATATTGGCTTCCGGTTCCGGTATATTTTGAAGTAACCTTTTGATGATTTCATTGTCTAACAGAAAACTTACGATCCCATGAAAGAATTGAAAATTGAGTTAGAGAACGGAATTATTTCCACGCTCTATAAGTTGGTTTTCATTGTGTCGCTGTTGCTGATAAGTGTCGGCCTTGAGAAGTGGCAAGTTTATTAAGGGACAGTGCATTTTATTAAAAATAATGTTCGGTCCAAACAGGAAATCATGATCTACCGGCCTTCCAATCCATTGTCAGTTATCTTTTTTCTTTTTTCTCTTATCGGGGATGGCCTCTTTTGGATAACCGATTGGGTCGGCATCCGTTTCCACTCCATTCTTTTTCGATTTCGGTCCACCAAGTCATAACCTTCTGGTGAAAACGCTTTCCTGAGTTCTTTTAGCGTGGCATTCCAACCTTTCAGTAACCAATGGTGTCAAACCTTTGCACCTAACTGCATAGGCTATGAAACCGCATATTTCACTCCGTACCTTTTCCGTTTTTCTCGCCTTGATTTGTTCACTCTCATTTGACCGCTGTTCGGACAAATGCCAGGTTAAAAGCAAATACGTTTACTATTCTCCCGTATACATGACTACCGCGGAAATTAAGGCCGCCGTTGGAATGAAGGGGACACGCGATGTGAAGAATCTTGGAAAGATATACACAAAGGATGGGATTCTCTTTGTCAATGAGGTGGGAGAGGGGATCCACATTTTTGATAATCACGATCCGGCACAACCCAAGTCCATGGGTTTTTTAACGATCCCCGGTAACTACGATTTGGCGATTCAAGGCAATACCCTTTATGCCGATAGCTACATCGACCTTGTCGTACTTGATATATCGGCCATTCCAACGATCAAAGAGGTTGGGCGGGTGGAGGGATTGTTCGGCGTATACAACAATTATGGCTTTAACGTCGACGCGCAGAAAGGAATCGTGACCAGTTGGAAGATGGAGGATAACATTTCTGTAATGCAAAGCGACTGTGAGGCCCAGATTCAATCGTGGGGCGGTATTCTATATGACAAGGGTATCGCCATGCCGCAGATGAGTTATTCGACCACAGCGTCAACGACGGCCATTGCTCCGAATAATGCTACGGGTACCGGGGGTTCCATGGCACGCTTCGCCATCATGGATCATTATCTCTACGGTCTTGACGGCGGGAATCTGAATGTGATCGATATTACCAATGAAACCAAGCCGGTTGCGAAGACACCCATCAACGTAGGCTGGGACGCAGAGACCTTGTTCCCCCACGAAAAGAATCTCTTTGTCGGAGGCCGGGCGGGAATGTACATCTTTGACATGACCACGCCCGAACAGCCAACGCTCGTGAGCCAGTACGACCACATCCAAAGCTGTGACCCGGTCGTGGTGGAGGGTGACTATGCCTATGTTACACTTTACAGCGGCGGAATTTGCCATGTTGAGACAAATCAGTTGGAGGTAATTAACATCAAGGACTTAAAGTCACCAACCCTTGTCAAGGTCTACCCTATGTCGAACCCGCATGGTCTCGGCATCGATCACGGTACATTGTTTATATGCGATGGTGATGATGGTTTGAAGATATTTGACGCCAGTGACCCGCTTACCATCAGCCAACACAGCATTGCACATTACAACAACATCAATGCCCTGGATATAATCCCATTAGACCATGTAGCGATGATGATCGGTTCTGACGGGATTTACCAATATGACTATACCGATTTGAACAAAGTAAAGTTGCTCAGCAAGATTGCGATCGTAAAAGAATGAAAAGACTGTATGCATTGTTGCTGGTGATTGCGGTGGTTCAACTCGGGCTGGCAGAAGGAGGTCAGGTCGCTAACGATTCGAGCGTCAGACGGAAGGGTCCCCGTTACTTTTTTGGTATTGGCATGGGGGCCATGATCGGATGTGAGCAATGCAGTGCTACCGGAAAGACGGCTAGCTTTTCGGCATCAACGATTCATGGACTGCGTTTGGGCAGACGTTTATCCCTTGGCGCAGGACTGGGATTTGATGCGTACGAAAATTGGAAAGCCATGCCATTGTTCGGCAGTGCCTCGTGGGATTTGTTTGGAAATAAGAACAAAGTCTTCGTCCAACTCAATTATGGCTATGCCGACGCCTGGATCAACAAAAGCAACAGAGGCTATGGATTCAAGAATGACAGGGGTGGAAAGCTGATCAATCCCTCGGTTGGGTATCGAATCAGCAATGGGGATCTTTGGGTATCATTTTCGGCTGGCTATAAGCGACAACAGGCTTTTTCGAATTATGAATACCCATCGTACGCTATGTGCCCAAATTGTTATTTCTTCAATTCAAATGAGCCAGACAAAAAAGAAGTCAGGATAGATATGAACCGTTTTGTTCTTGGCATGACAATCGGCTGGAGGTAAACTGCAATAGTCATTGGTCATTAGGCGTTGGTCATTGGGCATTCGTTCTTGGCCTTGGGCCTTTGTGGAGATGCAGTAACCACAGAAAATTAGTTTTTCTGGGCCTTTGGTGGCATTGAATAATTTTGTTTTCGATTTTTACTCAGGGCTTTAGGAGTTGCTCCAAGCCACTAATGACCAATGACTAATGACCGATGACCAAAGAAGTTGCCCGGGTCTGCGAAGGAATAATGACCGGTTACCGGGGGGCCTCGAACTCTTCCAGCGAGGTTACCAAATCTTCCCACTTTTTGTTGCTAACGGAAAGTTCGGCGTCTACTTTTTCAAATGCCTGTTGAACGATTTTTAGCTTTTCAAAATCTCCATAAACACCTGGTTTTGCCAACTCCGCTTCCGCTCGTTCTTTTTGCTCCTGGAGTTTTTCAATCGTCTCTTCCACCTTCTTTATTTCCTGGTTAAGGGACTTTATTTTCTTTTCGTTGGGATTGGCATCGTATTCCGGGACGGGTTTTGACTTTGGTTCCGGTTTCTTTAGGGGAATTGGGGCACCCTTTAATTCCGCTTCGGTCTTCTTTTTCCAGTACTCATATTCCTCGTAGGTGCCCGGATATTCTTTGATCTGTCTATCCTCGATGTACCATATCTTATTCGCGACCTGGTTGACAAAGTGCCTGTTATGGGACACAACAACAAAGCTTCCTTTGTATTGTTGCAGCGCCTGGATGAGGATATTCTCGGAAATAAAGTCAAGGTGATTGGTCGGTTCGTCCAATAGTAAGAAGTTTGCCTCTGAAATAAGGGTCTTCGCCAGGGCCACCCTTGATTTTTCTCCGCCCGAAAGGACTTTGATCCTCTTGAAAACATCTTCGTCGGAAAATAAGAAACAACCGAGGATACCGCGCAATTCCTGCTCTGTCTTTTTACTGCCAGCTTGTTTGAGTTCTTCGAGGATTTCGTTGTCAACATGCAACGCTTCAAGTTGGTGTTGTGCATAAAAGCCGTAAATCACATTGTGGCCAACGATGCGTTCGCCATCCACTGGTTCCGTGGAAGCCAATATTCTTAATAAAGTCGACTTGCCTTTGCCATTGGCGCCAATCAACGCAATCTTGTCTCCGCGCTCTATTCCTGCGTGTGTTTTCTTCAGGATTTCAAGCGGTCCATAGGATTTGGAAACGTCTTTCAGCGTGACTACATGGCGACCGGAGGGTTGGCTAAAGGTAAACTTGAAATTCACAGCGGCCGTATCGTCAACGACTTCTTCAATCAGGTCCATGCGTTCGATGGCTTTTACTTTCGACTGGACCTGACGCGATTTGCTGGCCTTTGCTCGAAAGCGTTCAATGAATCGCTCTGCTTGCCGGATTTTTGCCTGCTGGTTGTCAAACGCATTTTGCTGGACTTCCTCGCGAAGTTCTTTTTCCTGCAGATAGTACGTGTAGTTGCCTTCGTAAGTCACCAGTTGTTGTTGGGTTACATCCACCGTTTTGCTAACGACATTATCAATAAACTGACGATCATGCGAAACAATGATGACGGCACCGTCGTAATTCCGAAGGTAATTTTCCACCCACTCGATGGAAGGAAGGTCCAGGTGATTCGTCGGCTCGTCCAGGAGCAA
>JBGPGZ010000356.1:0-4948 GCA_041484175.1 Cyclobacteriaceae bacterium
ACGAAGGAGTCGTGACATTTGACCCGGCACCCCGTGGAAGTCGAAGGATGCATTTCATTGCTTCTTCTCCTCGTTGCCTCATCGGGATCCCGGGTCATGGCCCGGGATGACATTTCATAGGGTAGTGGTTTAGCGAATTGGTGGGCTGCTTGATCTGGTATTAAAATATTAAATCAAATCCCACGCCTTCCTGCGTCTTCTCGACAGGAAGCCGTTTGCCTCGGCATCTCCAATAAACGTTTCCTTTACCGGGTCCCAGCTTAGTTTTCGTCCAAGGCGCCATGAAATGATCGCAAGATGCATTGGCAGGGTCATGTCTCTGACGTAGGCCAGGTTTGATTCCGACAGTGAACGGGCCTTTACGGCGTCCACGAAATTCTGGTGGTGCCCGGGTGACCGCTTCAAGGTCAGCGGAATTTCGGGGATATCACTGACGGTTTGTCCGTTGATCGTGATGGAACGCGTTTCATAATCACAGATCAGCGTGCCCTTGTCCCCTTCAAAATAAGCGCCTATGCTGCGATCGGCAGCGCCCGGAACATCGGGTGGTTTTGTAGTCCAGTACAATTTCAAATTTTCAAACTCGTAAGACGCATCGAGCCATTTTGGTGCATCGGCAATCCCATCCGTTTTTTCCCCATTGGCCACAACACTCTTTAATCCCTTTGGTTGAATGGCCCACCATACGACATCAGCAATATGGCACCAGAAGTCGGCGAATACACCGCCTGAATAATCCAAAAAATACCGATATGTAAAATGACACCGCTCAGGGATATAGTCCGTGTAAGGAGCCGGTCCAAGCCACATGTCCCAGTTGAGTGTCTTTGGCGGAGTCTGGGTTTTGGGATGACCCAATCCAGGTGAAAAACCATCTTTCCAGATGCGAACCGTATGTACTTTTCCAATCGCCCCGGAATGAATGATCTCTACCACGCGGTGATAATTATCGGTCGCATGGATCTGCGTTCCGAGTTGAAAAACTCTATTGTATTTAGTAAGATTCTTTAGCATGACCTGGCCTTCCTTCACATCATAGGAAAGCGGCTTCTCCCCATACACGTCCTTGCCCGCCTGGAAAGCAAGCGTGGCGATCTGGGCATGCCAATGGTCAGGCGTGGCAACGGTGATAGCATCGATATCCTTTCGTTCAAGGACGTGCCTGAAGTCTGCATAGCCTTTTGCCTGACTGCTGGGACTCAATTCTTTCAGCGTTTTTAACGTGCTATTCAAATGATCTTCATCCAAATCGCACAAGGCAACAATCTCCACGTCGGGTAATGCGACAAACCCTTTAAGGTGGTTGTTGCCCATGCCCCCCAAACCGATATGCGCTACCCGCAACCGGTCGCTGGCGGCTGCTTTCGAAAGAAGGGAGGGTAAAATGGAAAGACCCATGGCCCCAATACCGCCCAGCTTCAAAAAATCTCGTCTGCTGAAATTGTTATTCATCGTAAATGGATAAAGTTGATGCAACTTCCTTTCGCAACGCTAAAGCTATCAAAAATGCATTGATTTTCAACAGGAAGTGAGCAATCACTTCGATCACCCATCGGCACTAAAATCACTTTGGCGAATTTCCCTCTCTCCAGACTCATGAGAAAGAAAAAAAGTGTATCTAGTCTAACGCATGAATCGTAACCCAGTATCGATAGGCAACCATAGCCTTGTCAATTTTGGAAAGTTTGCTCAAGTCCCGTTTACTGTACTTCGGTAAGATCAATTTGTTGATCTTTGCCAGGACTTTAAAGACCGATTTTCTCAACATAACCGCAAGCGTAATCTTTTCCGAATATAAGACAGATCAAGACAATACGAAAGTGTATCCAAGGAAAGCTGTGGTTACCAAATCGCCTTATTCTGGAATTTAGTTCAATTCGATAATTTGACATGCACCCGCAAATCCTTACAAGCAACTATTTAGTCAAATGACCATAAGGAGGACAATACATGCTTCAATGCTTGGCAACGAACTCGTATTCAGTGTTTCACGAAGCAGCGGCCCCGGTGGACAGAATGTCAATAAAGTAAACACGAAGGTTACGCTCAAGTTTGATGTAATCAGGTCGAAGGCCCTCACGGTAGATGAGAAAGATATCATCACCAAAAAGTTGGCTACCCGGCTGACCAATGAAGGAGTATTGGTGCTGACTGCCCAGGATAAAAGATCGCAACTTCAAAACAAGGAAGCTGTGATACGGAAACTGGAAATGTTGCTGGTCAAGGCACTGGAGAAGAAAAAATTGAGAAAGGCTACCAAGCCCCCCAAAGGATCTATCCAGGAACGCATCAGGGAAAAGAAGCATCATTCGGAGAAAAAAAAGTGGCGACTAAAGCCCTGATGGTCATCCGGGAAAAAATGAACAGAGGACTCCATTTTGTATATTTATTTGTTTTTGCGGTTATAGAATGAAATTTCAATTAAGTGGTTACAGGGAGGCAACCCGGGCGCTTATCTCCAGGGTGCCGACGGCATTGTGGAAGTTTGAGCTTGAGCAGGCTTCCTCGAAATATCACGTAACTGCCTCCTGGATAGCGATTCTCTTTGATCCCGTATTTGCCATTACGGACTATATCAACGTTCCCAACCGGTGGCAGGAATTATTTGTTATACGTCTTGGTGTGTCGTTGATAACGTACCTCGGATTGGTTGGTCGCCGGAAATTCAATTGGCCATCCTACGTGATTGCCCTGATTCCGTTTGTCCTTCTTGTACTCCAGAATGCCTATACCTATCGTCTTATTGGCAATGACAACTTGCTTGGGCACAACCTCAATTTCATGGCGCTCTTTATTGGCGCGTCCCTGTTTGTATTGTGGGAATTGCGTTACTCGGTGGCCATGATCATAATGGCCACGGTGGTCACGGCTTATTTTGTCTATACCAACCCGGCATTGAATGTAAGCGACTTTTTCCTGCGGGGAGGATTACTGCTTGTGGTCTCGGCCATATTTATGGGTGTTCTCGTTCGAACCCGCTATGTGTTAACGGTGAAAGAAATCAAGGCCCGGCTTGCATTGCAGGCCAGTAATAAAGAGATACTTGCACAGGATGAACAAATCAAGAGCATCAACGAAAATCTGGAAACGCTGGTACGGGAAAGGACCCTTGATTTGGAAAAGAAAAATAAAGCGTTGGCGGAAACCGCCTTCGTCAATGCCCACAGCCTGCGTGGTCCGGTAGCCAGCATCCTGGGATTGGTTTTTTTGCTTGAGAAATCGGCCCTGGATGAAGAAGTAAAAGAGGTGATCACGCGTCTGAAAGCCTCTACGGAAAAACTCGACGCAACCATCGGCTCAATCAAGGAGACCATCGAGCGCGCAGAGCAATAAACTTAAATTCCAGGTCCAAGGTTAAAGGTTCCTCCGAAGGAGTCCTTTGGACAGGTTATTACGATTTCACAGTTCAGTTGCCAGGAGGCATTAACCAAGGTATATTTGCTCCTGGATAAATCGGAAGTCCTAAAAACAATGAGACTCGGACAATTAGCTAGAAAATTGGCAATCAGGCCATCTGAAATCGCCGAATTTCTTGCCTCAAAACACATACAGATTGAGGAAGGATCCAATACAAGACTGGAAGATGATCACGTAGCCATGATCATGAAGGAATTTGCTTTGTCCGCGAATGCAGAATTAGCTGCAGAACTTGACTTCAATGAGGATCCGGATGACGGCGACAGCCGGCTGCTTGAAACGAAAACGGATGAAAAAGAACGATATTCCGACGAAAAGTTAATAGCTGAAATTTCAAGCCCTGCAGGTTCGGTCCAGGAGGAGAAACCAGCAGTTATTAAGGCCGCAAAGGTGGAACTTCCTGGATTAAAAGTAGTGGGCAAAATTGACTTTCCGGAACCAAAGAAGAAGGAACCGTCTGCCGACGCGGCTCCGCCGGAAGAACAACCTCCTGCACGAGAAGAAGAAAAGAAACGCCGATGGGAGGATAGAAAAACATCGCTTTCAAGGAAGGAAAGGAGCGTTCCGCGGGAAACAAAGAATCCGATCGCCTTGCAGCGCGAACGGGAGGCCATGGAGGCTGAGAAAAAGAGGGGAGCTGATGCTGAACTCGAAAAAGAAAAGCGCACCCAACATTATCTTAGAAAAGTAAAGGTCTCTTCGCCTACCAAAAAAGTAAGGATGGTGGATGAACCCATCATGGAAATGTCCGCAATCCCGGATGAACCCAAATCACTGTTGGGCCGGTTTGTAAAATGGTTGACAACGTAGCCCCGCAAGAAACTGCGGGTGATAACGCGGAACCGGGAACCCAAAAGTTTAACTCAAGTAAAGTTAATGTGAAAAAGAAAGAGTGTCCTTCCTGCGCGATGGAAATAGATGCCAGGAGTAAGTCGTGTCCTATATGCGGATACGAATTTTCAGATTACAGTGCCGTGGTAAAATGGGTAGCGATCGGATTGCTCCTGCTTTTCTTACTCTATTTTATCCTGTCGAGAGTCCCCTTCTAGTTCGCAATTCGCCGCTCGCAACTCACTCATCGCAACTCAGCAGGATGTTCATCCGACGACAGATTCACGAATCGCACCGGGGCACCCGGCGAGGTGATCTATGACAAGGGCATTATCCGATGAAACTGTGAATTGAGCGATGGTATTAGACGCCGAATTGTTGAGTTGATTTGCGAATTTTGATTTGCGAGTTGCGAATTACGAAAAATAATTCATAGCGACCGGATCTTGATACTCCGGAAATAGACCGGGGCACCGTGATCTTGCAACGAAACAGCCCCTGTCTTGAATTTATTCCAATCGGGATAACCGATCCACTTGCTCTTTTTGTAGCGTTCCTTAAAGTCCGCGCTTCCTTCTTCAAATTCCACGATCTTTTCTCCATTCAGCCAATGTTCTACGTGACCATTATTGTAGACGATGCGCGCGCTATTCCATTCTCCAACAGGCATGAGTTTTTTCGTCGAGGGCGCAGCATACAT
>JBGPGZ010000357.1:0-4945 GCA_041484175.1 Cyclobacteriaceae bacterium
GCCAGATGCTGAAGATGGATGACGACCAGTACAAGGTCACCGGCGTGACGAAGGACATTCCCGAAAATTCTCACTTCCGCTTTAACTTCCTGTTATCCTTCAGTACGTGGAGTGCCCGGAACAAGCAAAATGAAATGCGGGCATGGTTCTGGAACGGTTTTCACACGTATCTCCTTCTCCGCGACAAGTCGGACGCCGACAAGGTCCGGGCGAAAATGCCTGATTTCATCAAGCGCAACATGGAGAAGGGAGGGATGTACTATGAGGACCTGCCGCTGCAACCGCTTACGGGCATCTACCTGGCCACACCGCGTTCGTGGGAAAATGGAAAGCGCGGAAGCATCAATAACATCTATATCCTGTCCATCATAGCCGTCTTTATCCTGCTCATCGCCAGCTTCAATTATGTAAACCTCGCTACGGCGCGAGCTTCGCGTCGTCTCAAAGAAGCAGGTTTGCGCAAAGTGCTCGGTGCCCAGCGGCACATGCTCATCGCCCAGTTTCTCGGCGAGTCGGTTATCGTCAGTCTCATGGCCTCGCTTCTGGGACTAGTCATCGCCTGGATGGCATTACCCGTTTTCAGAGACATTATTGAAACGAGCCTGCGTCTTTCCATTTTTCCCAATCAAGGATACTTTGTGGGGGCATTGATTTTATTGGCCTGTGCCCTGGGATTGCTTTCGGGTGCATACCCTGCGCTGATTATTTCCGGATTTCAACCACTGCAGATCTTCAGGCCTGCCGTACGGGGAATGTTCAGTCATCAGGCCTTCCGCAAGATTCTGGTGGCGACGCAATTTGTGATTTCGATCACACTGGTAGCTGGTACGCTGCTTGTATCCGATCAATTGACACTGGTAAGAAATCTGGATTTGGGCTTCGCCAAGAATGCCACATTGATCTTACCCACCAATGGCGATAAGGCGATCACGGAACATCTCGAGTCCATTAAAAATGAATTACTGAAAGTCAATGGGATAGTTTCGGTAGCCGGCTCGTCGACGGTGCCGGGACAATCGTCCAACAACCTGTATACGGAAATTGAAATCGGGGACGGCAAAATGTCGCCGACAAACATCAATACCAATTTTGTGGATCACGATTTCATACCGGCGTATGAAATTAAGATGCTTTCGGGTCGCAATTTTTCCCGCGACAACAAGGCCGACGATACCACGGCCTTCATTGTGAACGAGACAGCAATGAAAGACCTTGGATGGACGCCGCAGGATGCACTCGGTAAGAAGGTGGACCAGCAGGGACATAAAGGGATCATTATCGGTGTCGCGAAAGACTTTCATTACGCGTCTCTGCATCACGCCGTCGCGCCGCTGTTGATCACCATGAGCCGCTATGTGAGCCGGCTATCGATCCGGTTGCAATCCGACGACATGCTGCAGACCGTCGACCGTGTTGGGAAGAAATGGAAGGAATTGGTCCCCCATCTTCCGTACACCTACAGTTTCTTAGATCAGGATTACGACCGTCTGTACAAAGCCGATGCTCAATTGGGTCGGGTGGCTGGCGTGTTTACGGGGCTTGCTCTTGCCGTGGGATGTTTGGGCTTGTTGGGTCTGACTTCGTTTTCCGTAGAGCGCCGCGTAAAGGAAATCGGTATTCGCAAGGTATTGGGCGCCTCGGCGGGCGATGTAGTGACTTTGATCGCCAGGGAATTCTTTTGGCTTATTGGGATTGCCTTTATAATCGCGATCCCGATCACCTATTACCTGATCGGGAAGTGGTTGGAGAACTTTACGAACCAGATTGAGATCAGCCCATTGAGTTTTGTCATTGCAGGTAGTTCCGTTTTGGCAATTGCCTGGTTAACCATCAGCTATCTTTCTCTGCGCGCCGCTTCCGCGAATCCTACGCAGGCGCTGAGAAATGAATAGTGCTGTTTTGTGTTAAGTGCCATGCTTCAGCGCCCCGGCAGGACTGGAAGTGGCGGCATTGAGAACGTGATATGCCAGCGACAAGGCAGTGAAGACCAGGCAAAACGCAAAGGCCACGACAAACGGCGCAAAACCCAACTCGATCCGAAAAGCAAAATGGGACAACCAGGAGGTCATCACCCAAATGACCGCCGGAATGGCAACGATATTCGCCACCAGCAGCAGGGTAAAGAATTTTCCCGACAGCAGGGACACGATGTCCGTCAGCGAAGACCCCAGAACCTTGCGGATAGCAATCTCCTTATGCTTCAGCGCGGTGGTAAAAGAGATAAGCCCTATAATGCCCAGCATAACAATAAACAGGATGATAAAAGAAAACGAAGTCAGCAGGACAAGAAATCGTTGTTCGTTGTTGTAGAGATTATCCAACGTTTGATCGAGGAAACTGATTTCAACGTTATACCCAGGGAAAAATTCCTTCCATGACCCGAGGATATCTTCCAGACCTTGAGGGATCGAGCCGCCCCTGATCCGGGCGTAGACCGTTGATCCAGGAGACGCACTTGGAAATATGATCAGGGGATTGACGACCTGATAGGACGGGCCAAAATTAAAATTCTTTACCACTCCGATAACATTCCTTTTGGGAACCTCCGGATCGTGGATGCTCCATCTTACAAACTTGCACTGCAGGGGATCTCTCCAACCGAATTTCCGCATCGCCGATTCATTGATGATCACGGATTGATTCAGATCGGCGGGAACGGAATGACTGAAGTTGCGTCCGCTCGAAAACGGCGCGTTGATGGTTTTGAAAAAATCAAAATCAACTTCGATCAGGTCTGCTCCCATCTGGAACATTGTCCCGTCGGCATTTTCAAGCGTCGGACTGAAATGGTTAGGTTCCCGGTCAAGACGATACCAGGTACTGGTTGCACTGAGAATGCGGGGATGTGTTCTCAACCGCTCCATAAAAACGTTTAGGTTAGTTTGGACGACTGAATCCGGAGGGACATCGATCGCCACGATATTGTCTTTTTCAAACCCGATGTCTTTGTTCTTGATGAAGAGGGTTTGTTCACGCACGATCCATATGCTGGCAATCAGGCTTGTCGCAATCAAAAACTGGCTCATGACAAGGGCCTTCCGCAACCATTCCCCCCGGAGACCCGATGCAAACCCGCCCTTCACGACATCAAGCGATTGAAGGGAGGACAAATAAAATGCAGGATAGAGCCCTGCTGCCAAGCCAATCGCTACCGAGGCGGCCAGCACGATAGCAATATGGGGCAGTGAAAAAATGTCACCCCAATTCATGGTGAGGTTCGCAATTTGATTAAACCAGGGCAGTAATAATGCAGGGAGTATCAGCGCTACGCATCCGGCAAAAATCGAAAGGAGCACAGACTCACTCAGGAATTGGGCCATTAATAACCGCCGCCCGGAACCCAGTATTTTCCGGACGCCCACTTCCAAGGCACGTTCCGTTGCACGGGCAGTCGCCAGGTTGATATAGTTGATAACGGCAAATACCAGCAGAAAAATGATCACCACGCTTAACACATTTACGTTTGTGCGGTTGCCGTGAGGATATGCCTCCCACACCAGCTCAGGACTCAGGTGAATGGAGCGCAGGGATTGGAAGTGGAGATCGGCGGTTCCGTTGAACTGGTCGAACTCCTGCTTCATGTGTCGCGCATAAAATGCAGGAATCTTGCGACGCAGACCGCCAACGTCGTTTGCCTCGTTTAGCAACACGTAGGTGTAAACATGGCCACCATACCACTGCACTGTTTCAGGGCCCGATTGGAAAGTCGACCACGAAACGATGGCCTCGATCGGTAAGTGTGTGGTGGAATGTGTGTCTTTCATAACACCGGTCACCCGTAGCACATTCGCTGAGCCGGACAGTTTCAGGAGCTTTCCTATGGCGTCCGTTGTGCCGAATAGTTTCCGGGCCAATGTTTCGCGGAGCACAATGGCGTTTGGTTCCGTCAGTACAAGGGCTGGATTTCCGCTGACAAACTGCTGTCCGAAAACCTTCAGAATGGAAGGATCGGCAGAGAAGATTTGTGTTGATTGGACGCGGTTTTCATTGAATTGAAGTGTGGCTGTATGAATTTCCAGTCCTCCGATTCCGGCAATCCGTGCCGACTCAATGATTTCCGGGAAGTCTGCTTTCAGGTAGGATGCCGCTGGCGCAGGAGCATTTGCATAAACATCGTGTTTACCATTCATGTTCAGGTCCGCGTTTACACGATAGATGCGCTCTGCGTTGACGACATCCCGGTCATAGGAATTTTGGTATGCTACATACAGCCAAAGGAGAAATGCAAATGTCAAGCTTGTTGCCAGTCCCGCTGCGTTCAGCAGCGTATAGAACTTTCTTTTACCAAGGGAGCGAAGAGCGATGACGATCACGTATTTTAGCATGGGATCAGCCCTGATTACTTTGATTGCAGATTGAAGAACAGGAATAAGACTGGACAACTTAGCTAAGTTCACAATGAGTTCACCGGAAATCCGTAAATTTTCGTTGCATCCTGTGCGATAAAGTGAGTCGGTCAGCGTTTTATCCCCTGAATCATGATCAGAAACTATCTTCTTGTAGCTTTTCGGAACCTGTTGAAGAACAAAAGCTACATCACAATTAATACCCTGGGCCTGGGAATCTCACTGGCCTGCTGCATCACGGCCTACCTCTTGCTTGCCTACAACGTTGAATTCGACAGTTTTCATCGTGACGGGAAGGTGAGGCACCTCTATCGGGTACACACCTTGTCGCATGACAAGAACGGAAAGGCAGTGATCGACGACCAGGCGCCCCTCGTCCTTGCGCCGATCGCCTCCGAAGAAATCACAGGATTGGGCCGGTATACCCGTTATCTCCAGGGAGAATGCGCGATGCGATATGGCGATAAAGCGTTCAATGAAGGAATCGCGTTCGCCGACAGCTCCTTCTTTGATCTCTTTGACTTTCCCCTGGCGACCGGGAATGTGAAATCGTTCCGGGATAAGAAAACGATTTTTTTGAGCGAAAAAATGGCCCGGAA
>JBGPGZ010000358.1:0-4932 GCA_041484175.1 Cyclobacteriaceae bacterium
GAGAAATGGCAAGAATTCACACTTACTGGTAAGCCTTTGTTTTCACTTAGCCCCCTTGAAAAGAAGTTAATTCTTAACTATTTTTCACAAAACCGGATAACTTTATTACAAATCAAATTCGCAGGGAAATGATTCAAAACTATTTGAAAATTACCATCCGCAATTTGTGCAAGAGAAAGTCTTATACATTTATAAACATTCTCGGTTTGGCGGCCGGGATGTCGGTTTGCCTGGTGATTGGAAAATACATCGAGTTTGAAACAAGCTACGATGGCTTTAATACGAACGCAAAAAATATTTATCGGGTTGTTAGCTCATTTTACACGGATGGGCCAAAAGATTCCTTCGGAGGCTATGACCTCGGCCCGGCGCTTCTCAATAATTTTCCGGAAGTGAGGTCTTTCGTTCGTACTCACGACATCGGAGGTGTTGTAAGTTTCGCCAATCAGGCCGGGAAACAGATTCGATTTCAGGAATCAAAAATACTTGTTGCAGACAGTACTTTTTTCCGGATTTTCACTTTTAAATCTATTCTCGGGACGCCTTCGACTGCTTTAAACAACCCCAATTCAGTGGTCATAACCAAATCGATTGCCCTGAAATATTTTGGGGATAGTATTGATCCGATTGGCAAGACCATGAATGTATCGGGATGGTGGATGCCCGGGTTATATGAAGTCTCCGCCGTTGTGGAGGACGTTCCCTCCAACTCACACTTTGATTTCGATTTTCTATTGCCGATGCACAACTTGCTGCAAACTGAGTTTTACCACAACAATAATACACGATGGGATAATTTTCACACCTACATCGAAGTCTATGAAAAGTCCGAGCTATCGCAATTGGAGAAAAAGATTCCTTCATTTATCAAAAGGTATAAAGGCGATGACCGGGAGATCAACGCTAAATCGATTCTCCAATTTCAAAACCTTCTCGATATTCATTATTCACCCAACCTTGAAAGGCAAGGAAGTCACCGCACCACGATTTACTTTTTTGCGGTGATAGCGCTGTTTGTCCTGGCCATCGCATGGGTAAATTACATTAACCTCTCAACCGCGCGCGCCATGGAAAGAGCCAGGGAAGTTGGCGTGAAAAAAGCAATTGGAGTTTTGCGCTCACAACTTATCACACAATTCATTTTTGAATCAGTTTTAGTAAACCTGGTAAGTGTCTTGCTGGCAGTCGTCTTGGCTATACTTTTGCTTCCTTCGCTCAATAGTATTACAGGAAGGTCTTTTGTATTTGGTTTCACTGAGCCTAAACTGTTGTCGGTTTTAGTTTCCTTATTCCTCTTTGGATCATTTGCTTCCGGTACATATCCCGCATTTGTCCTCTCTTCATTCAAAACAACGGAAGTGATCAAAGGCAGCGTGATCCATAGCGGTCGTGGCTTTTCTTTGCGGAATGGATTGGTTGGATTTCAATTTGCCTCTTCATTACTGTTGCTGATTGGCACTTTTGTTATTTACAGGCAGGTAGCATTCATGCAGGATCAGGATAAGGGATTTGAAATAAAACGAGCCGTCATCGTGAAGGGTCCGGAACTTGCCGAAACGAAAAACCTGCGCGAGCGCATGCTTTCCTTTAAAAATGAATTGCTTCAATTTCCCTTCGTCGGCAAAGTCTCAACTTCATTTTCTGTTCCAGGCAAGGACGCGTCACTAAGCACCAGTATGCGGAAGTCTGGCAAGCCGATTGAAGAAAATAGAATTGGAAATGTCTACTGGGTAGATACAGATTTCATGGAACTGTACAATATTCCATTGGCAGCGGGTAAAACCTGGGATCCAAACGTGGAATCAGACATGAAATCGGTAATCGTCAATGAAGAGGCTGTGAAAATATTTGAACTGGGGACCAATACCTCAGCGCTAAATGAAAAAATGATACTGCCCAGTGCGGTGGATACATTCGCTATCTTGGGAGTTGTAAAAAACCATCATTGGAATTCATTGAAGCAACTGTACGAGCCTATGATTTTCAGGGTCGAAATGGCCTCATCAGCAAACATATCAATACAGCTAACGGGAAATACGCATGAAGCTCTTGTACAAATAGAGCAAAAATACAAGGCTTTTTTCCCGGATGATGCCTTTTCGTTTTACTTTCTTGATGATTTCTACAATGCTCAATATCAAACGGAGCAGCAGTTCGGCAAATTGTTCAGCATGTTTTCCGTTTTGGCCGTGCTGATTGGCTGCCTGGGGTTGTGGGGGCTCGCCTCTTTTACCACGATTTACCGGCTGAAGGAAATAAGCATTCGTAAAGTGCTTGGCGCTTCTGTAAACTCCATTATTTATTTACTAACGAGTCAATTCCTAAAGCCACTATTGATCGCTGGCACCTTAATGCTCCCCATCGTGTGGTTCGGTGTAAATGCGTGGTTGGAAAATTTTCCGTACCGAATTAAGTTTTCGATGGATCTGTTCTTAGTGCCACTTTCAGTCCTGGTAACGATTGCATGGGTAACGGTTTGCGTTCAAACCATTCGGGCCGCTTCGAGTAACCCGGTTACATCCTTGAAAAGCGAGTAAGAATATTGACGAGACCTCATTAACTAAATCACCCAAATCACCGAATTACCGAATCACCGAATCACCAATCAGGATCAAGGATTTCCACCTCACCTCACAATAGCCTGATAAATAAGCGTGCGCAGTTTACTTTGATCATCGAGGTTATTAGTGGGAGTCAATTGCTTGAAATAAACCACTACCAAATCTTCTTTCGGGTCAACCCAGTATACCGAGCCATACGCACCGCCCCAACCAAATTCACCTACCGAACCTGGAACTCCGCGGTCGCCAAGATCTTCGCAAACAGAAAAGCCGAGACCAAACCCTGTGCCGGTACCCGAACCAAATGGGATATTGCCCAGATGGCTCACGGTCATCAATTCAACCGTGGTGGGCGCAAGGATGCGGTTGCCGTTGAGCATGCCTTTGTTGAGCATCATCTGCAAAAACTTGGCGTAGTCCGAAGCAGTGGAGAGCAAACCGGCACCACCAGAAAAACTTTTGCGTGGTCCGTTCACATAGGCACCTTGCCCAACCATACCCCCCGGATCGGGCGAGCGCTCAAGGGGCTTGTCGGCATAGGCGGAATACACTGCCGCGAGGCGGTTCACTTTATTTTGTGGCAAATAAAAATACGTGTCCTTCATGCCGAGCGGAACAAGGATTCGTGATGTGATAAACTCATCCAAAGGTTTGCCCGAAACTTTTTCTATCACTACCCCCAAAATATCGGAATTGTATCCATAGACAAATTTCTCTCCCGGATGTTCGTCCATCGGCAGTTTGGCCATCCGTGCAACGGTGGCCGCGATGGGTTCGCTGCGATCGGCAAAATACCAACCTTGAATGCCTGCTTCTTTCCATTTGTCGGCTCCGGGCCCGTAGCCATAACCGATGCCGGCCGTGTGCGTGAGCAGATCGCGCAGCGTGATGGCGCGTTTGGATTTCACCACGTCATATCCACCGCCCGATTTTGGCACGGCAACAGTGGTCTCCGTAAACTCGGGCAAATATTTTCCTGCTGGGTCGGATATCAACAATTTGCCTTCTTCCTGCAAAATCATAATGCCCACACTTATTAAAGCTTTCGATTGGGAAGCAATACGGAAGATCACATCGTTTTGCATCGATGCGTTTGCTTCCAAATCCCGTTTGCCAAACGCGTTGAAGTACGCTACTTTGCCGTGACGAGCCACCAGCACAACACTGCCTGCCATTTTTTTATCTGCTGCGTAAGCCTCAAACATGGATGTCAGGCGTTGCAGCCGATCAGAGGAGAGTCCTAAATCTTCGGGTTTGCCAATGGGAAGTTCTTGCGCATGAAGCGTTGTTACAAGAGCTAAGAAAATTGCCAGGAGCGCAATTTTTTGACGGAAATGCTTGATCATAATGGTAAGAGTTTAGTTGTGCTATATTAAAAATGAATATTGTTAAAGCAAAATAGGAAATTGTATATTGGAATTATGTACTCAAAGTATTGGCAGATTGTCAGGGACGATTCCACCAGGACATTTGAAGTCTGCGGTCAGGATTCCAATACTAATTTTTTTACCAATGGCATTCATGGAATGCAAAAAGCAGGAATGACCGTTACGGGCATGACGCCACCGGTGGGTGGGAAGTATTCAAACAAAGAAGGTATAAAGATCATTGGGTACACAAAAGAGGAAGGACTTTATAAAAGACTGTTGAATGAATACAAAGAGTTATCGAGGAAGCTTTTTGACCCGGGGGAGGAGTGATTATAAACCTTTACTACCCTGGCCGGCTGGGCCTTGGTGAGATTATATCTGGTGCTCTATTTCAGACTTAATAAACCTTTCATAATACTTAAGCCGCTCAGTTGAAAGCCCCGAATTGATCTTCGGCGTTTGAGCATAAAGGAAAGCGAGGGGTATAAAAAGTAAGACGGGGTCAGGAAGAATCTAAAGTTTCTCATTTTAGAAATGGATTGGTTAGTCGAAATATAATGATTGAATTGCTAATTAGATAATTAGATACGGCAATGTGCTGATTCGGTAATTGACAATTCGGTAATTCGGTGATTCGGTAATGGGATTCGTGTCTGAAAAAGACAATCCCCACACATCACTGTTTTGAAATATATATGCAGATGTTGAGCTTTTCTTCTGAGCAAAGGAGCCCCATACGAAACTAACATCAACATCACCGAATTCGAATTATCGAATCACCGATCAGGATTATCAGTATTTAAGGGTTTACAGGATTGACCGACTACCGAAATTTCCGAATTATCGAATTGAATTATAGTGGCAGCAATCCAATCGACCAGCCCAATCCCCATTACCGAATCACCGAATGCTGAGTTCAAGTCATAAGTGCAACTCTAGCTTTTGTAAAAATACAGCATTTGGGGTTTGATAGTTAAATTTCCTGACGGGTCGTTCATTGA
>JBGPGZ010000359.1:0-4911 GCA_041484175.1 Cyclobacteriaceae bacterium
CACTAGACTAATTACTAATTACCAATGACTAATGACCAACGCGAAGGAAGTCTGGCTGCAACTCAACGGAAAGCATTATTCTTACGCTCAAATTAAGTCAGGTGAAGGTTCAGGGTACTTGACGGAATTCGAAAAGTCGACCCTCTCGTTCTGTTACGACTGGCTCCAGGGAAAGGATCATTTTACGCTTTTTACTTCGGGTTCCACCGGAACACCCAAGCGGATCACCCTTCGCCGGGAGCAAATGGAAGAAAGCTCCCGTCTTACCTCCGCGGCCTTGAATTTGATGCCCGGGTATCACGCGTTGCTCTGCCTGGACACCCGTTACATTGCCGGCCAAATGATGCTCGTGCGAAGTTTTGTTACCGGTATGAACATCGTTGCTGTTGAGCCCTCCGCAAATCCTTTTGAAAAAATTGGGGCAGGCATGAAAATCGATTTTGCGGC
Organism: Cyclobacteriaceae bacterium; assembly: GCA_041484175.1. GTDB lineage: Bacteria > Bacteroidota > Bacteroidia > Cytophagales > Cyclobacteriaceae > ELB16-189. Next base: position 448 of record JBGPGZ010000359.1, read on the forward strand.
GCTCGTCCCCTATCAACTTCATGCAATTGTAAATACGGCAAGCAGCAAGGAAAAACTGAATGCCTTGAAAGTGGTGATTGTCGGAGGTGCAGCCATCGAACCCAGCCTGAGCGCGATGCTGGGTCAGGTAACGTGCCCGCTCTTTGCGACTTATGGTATGACCGAGACCATTTCCCATATTGCCCTTCAAAAACTCAATGGGCCTGACGCACAGGATTATTTTCAGTGCCTGTCCGGAATTTCTGTTCGAACGGATGCACGGGGATGCTTGAAAATAAAGGCAGACTATCTGGGGTCCGGGGATATTATCACCAACGACCTGGTTGAAATCCTTTCACCCGATCGATTCAGATGGCTTGGGCGAGAGGACAACGTCATTAATACGGGCGGCATAAAAGTCATTCCGGAGAAAGTGGAAAATGAAGCAGGAAAAATCCTTCGTGAATTGGGTTTACAAAACCGGTTTATCATAGCCGGGCTTCCCGATGACAAGCTTGGCAGTAAAGTGATCTTGATTTTGGAAGGAGATCCGTTGACCGATGTCGTGAATAAGCGAATTCATGAGAAATTGAGCGGAGTTCTGACAAAATACGAAACACCAAAAGAAGTTGTGGCCGTTGATCATTTTGCCGAGACCGACACTCAAAAAATTGATCGGAAGGCCACGCTCCGGTTTATCTAGTTTTTGCGTCACCCAGTCCCTCTTCTCCTTTGATGGAAAAGAAGGATCATGGGGCCGCCAACCCGCTAAGGTCATTTCTTTGATTTTTTTTCCGATTTTATTTCGAAGATCTCCTTCTGAAGATCTAACACAAGGCCTGCGAGCTGCTCCACTGAAACATCGTTCTTTGTTTCAACATCCGGGAATTGAACACTGATGTAAGCCTTCGCCGCCCAGGCCTCAACGACATCTTCCGCGTCTACCTGGTAGGGCGCATACTGCCGGTTGTCCGAAACCAGGAAAAGTTTACCCCCTTCGTGGAGATAGTTGAACGCCCTTTTATAAACGATTCCTTCGCGCTTCGTAACAAGCACGTATGTTTTTCCATTCTTAAGATCGCGCAAATCGTCGACGTATTCGCCAATCACGATGGTACCCGGTAAGATCGGCAGCATGGAATCACCGCTGATTTCAAACGCCCGATAAGTTCCCTGGGAGAGAACCGGGAGCCTGAACTTCGGCAACTCCTTAACAAACTCCGGGTCGGCATAACCGTTCAAATAGCCTGCAGCAGCTTTATGCGGAACCAACTCAATATTTTCTTTCTTGTTGCTGTCGATGGTCACCACGACAATTTCTTTGCCACGTGCATAGTTTTCCACCTTGCTTCCCGGCAGGGTCAGATCGGTTCCAATCAGTTTATCCACAGAAATCCCAAAAGTCTCCGCCATTTTTTGGAGCAACTCGAGCCGGGGTTCAGCCCTGCCCTCTTCGTACGCACCTACGAGCGAGCGTTTGATTTCAAGTTTCTGGGCAAACTGTTCTTGTGTCCAGTTTTGCTGCTTGCGCAAAAAACGAATATTCTCATTGATCTTTATCATGGACGGTCTATTTTAAGCTGCCCTCTGGTTACAATGATTAAAAGGTTTATTCGATTTAAAAATAAGGATCCGTCCCGTGTTGGCCTCCCGATGGGTGAGCGAAAATAAGTTGCGCTGCAGATAGCGCTCTGAGCATTTCATAGCATCCACGTGGCGACTGATCTTCTCAACAACCTCCCGCACTGGAGTCTTAGGCTCCGCCAGCAAATAGCCATAAAACTCCTGCGAAAAGGCATAGGTCGTAAAATTGACCTGAAACCGGCCCGAATGGAGCCGTTTGCTTGTCAGTTTGAGTTTGAATGAATCCATTAGCTAAATATTTTAGCTAATTAACAGCACAATTCAGAATTAAGCAACATTTTAACTAATAATCTTAGTCAAAATCCGAAAAATCCCATTCTTGAGCAGAATTATACAGCAACTGGCCATTCTTTACCTGCAAGGGGGACGGTATATTATCACTATAAATTTCACCTGTCCCAAGTCCTTGTGACCATTGAATGGTGTGATTTGCTGTAAACTGAGCTACCGCATTCAGACCTACATTGGACTCCAATGCCGAGGTTATCCACCAACCCACCTGGCAGGCTTCTGCCAATTCAATCCACTCCTGACATGCAAATAATCCTCCGTGTAACGATGGCTTAAGAATGATGTATTGTGGTCTTATTCTATCGAGGAGGCCTTCCTTTTCCGTTTTTGAAGCGATCCCGATCAATTCCTCATCCAGTGCAATGGGTATTGGCGAATTTTTACACAGTTCAGGCAACTCTTTTGATCCTGCTGCAATGGGTTGTTCGATGGAATGTACTTCAAACTTTGACAACTCGTGTAATTTATAAAGTACCTCATCTATCTTAAAAGCGCCGTTGGCATCAAGCCTCACTTCGATCTTTTCGCGAAAATATTTTCTTCGGATATACTGAAGAATATCACATTCTTTTTCAAAATCCATCCCACCCACCTTCAATTTGACACAACGAAAGCCATCGCGGATTTTGATCTCCACTTGCTGAAGCATGAAATCCAGTCCACCCATCCACACCAATCCGTTAATCGGTATCGGATTCCCTTGTACAAAGGAATTATCAAATAGGAGTCTTGTTCCGCTATGGGCAAGATCCAACAAGGCGGTTTCCATCGCAAAAGTGACGGCCGGATGGCGGTGAAGAAAAGCCTCGCCAACCAATGTTGTCAAAAAGATGTTAAGATTCCTCATATCGGCTTTCGCGTCATTCGCCGTGAAAGGACTTAGATGATGCAGTGTAAGGCCGGCGGAATTTATTTTCTCGATGATTTGAGACAGTGCTTGCTCCAGCTCCGCAAAATCCTCGATGCTCAATCCGGGCAAGGGGCCGCATTCGCCGACTCCAAAGACCTCCGGCGTCTGTTCATCCCGGATCATTATAAACCAGGAGTCCTTCTCTTTCATAGCACCCCGCGAAGTGCGCGCGTTAAATCCAAAGTGGAACGTGCGTTTGATGAAATTTGCTTTCAGGGACATGGCTCCGCGAAGATGCATGCGATTGACCGGAAATACAACGCGACGATTATCTTTGTCGCTTGATCATCACGGATGGAGCCCCACATCGATATGGAGGATTATGTGTACGATCTGCCACCCGGCAGCATCGCCAACTATCCGTTGCCTGAGCGCGACCAGTCAAAATTGCTGGTGTACAAGGATGGTGCGATCACCCATTCACAATTTTCGCGATTGCACGAATTCTTACCCGATAATTCAATTCTTTTCTTTAACGATACCAGGGTCATCCCGGCACGCCTGATATTTCAAAAGGACACCGGCGCCGAAATTGAAATTTTCCTTTTAAATCCCCTGCGTCCGTCGACGCTGATGGTGGAGGCAATGCAGGCAACCGGACTGGTGCGATGGCAGTGTTCCATTGGAAATCTGAAGCGCTGGACGAAGGGGGTTTCGCTAGCAAGAAAAAATGTGAATTGCACGCTGGAGGCTACCCTCATCGACCGTGAGGAAGGAGTCGTTGAATTTGGGTGGTCGCCTGCTGTGCTTTCTTTTGCCGAAGTAATCAGCTTGACCGGAGTCACCCCGCTGCCCCCCTACCTAAAGCGAAAAGCCGAACCCGGTGATCGCGAGCGGTACCAAACCGTTTATTCCAATGTTGAAGGGGCCGTCGCGGCTCCCACGGCAGGGTTGCATTTTACGGAACGCGTTCTGCATCAAATCAAACAACAAGGAATTCTCATTGACTTTTTGACCCTGCATGTGAGTGCAGGAACCTTTCAACCCGTGAAAGTCCAAAACGCTGTGGAGCATGAAATGCATGCCGAGCAGGTGATCGTATCCAAAGATAATATCCGTCACTTGCTCATGCCCGGCAAGAAAGTCCTGGCCGCCGGTACCACGTCCCTGCGCACGCTGGAGAGTTTGTATTGGTATGGCGTCAAGCTGCTCGCGCAGCCTAATGCTGAATTCAATATCACACAACATGAGCCCTACCAACTAAAAGGAAATGCAGCTACTCGTCATGAATCCTTTCATGCCATTGCGGATATGATGCAGCGAAAAGAGCTGACCTTTATTACCGGGGAAACTTCCATTTACATTTTGCCGGGATATGAATTCCGGGTGTGCGATGGACTGATCACCAACTTTCATCAACCGGGATCGACTTTGCTTTTGCTGGTAGCCGCTTTTGTGGGCGACTACTGGAAAAAAATATACCGGCAAGCGCTCGATAACGATTACCGGTTTCTGAGTTATGGGGATGGATCGCTGTTGCTGCGATAACTCTTTACCCTTCCGGACCATTCCAGGTGTTGATCCTTGAGGGATGGTATTTTCTTGAAGTTTATGCTGAATTACGAGTTCTGAATTGCGAGGTGCGAATTGCGAATTACTTGCTGAGAAGAAAAGTAAAAGCAATACGACCGCACACCCCA
>JBGPGZ010000360.1:0-4909 GCA_041484175.1 Cyclobacteriaceae bacterium
CTCGTAAGCTTGCAAGAACTGTTTTGCCCTGCCCCTGTTGAAATAGGCCTCTACATAATTTTCGTTGATCGCTATGGCGGCGGTGAAGTCCGCGATCGCTCCGTAATAGTCCTTGAGGTTCATCTTAACATTACCACGCGCAAAAAAACCATCGGCAAACTTCGGGTTTTTCTCCACTGCGGAATTATAGTCCTTCATAGCCCCGTGATAGTCTTCAAAAACTGCCTTGATATTTCCCCGCACGTAATAGGCCTGGGCAAAATTGGGATCGGACTCGATGGACTTGTTTAAATTCAGAATGGCCTCAGTGTACTCGCGTTTTTCGTAGAACTCCATGCCCTTGTGGGTGAATTCCTTGGCCGACTGTGCCATGGATGCGACACCAACCAGGATAAAAAGGGCAGTCAGCTGTAAAACTTTCATTGCTATTAATTTTAAGGCGTAAAAATAAAAGCAATAGCGACAAAAAATCGGCAGAGTTCTGGACGGAGAGCAGTTATGTAAGATTTTGGATGAAATATCCGGAATCAATTTAGCTCAACGAACGAGGATCAATCCGGACGGCGGCCCCGGATCCAAGGTGTGCCGTGCGGCGCGATAGATTGGGTAGCTGCGCCATCAGGTTTGTAGGCGCGCCAAAATAGCCTTAGGACTGGTTTTTAGTCATTAGGCCCTTCCGTGCGGAAAAATCGAATCGGCAAGAGTCAACGCTGTTTTCAACGCTTCACGGTTTAAAACAGGTGCAGCATTCTTTGAATCAAGATAACCCACTATTGTTTCCGTCGCCATATTGCCAACCAACTCATCCTCCGCCATCGGACAGCCTCCAAACCCTTTGAGCGCACCGTCAAATCGCCGGCAACCGGCTTCATAGGCTGCTTGGATCTTTTCAACCGTAGTGGATGGGGCGGAATGAAGGTGAACCCCGAATTCGATTTTCGGAAATTGTTTTGTGAGCGTTGACAACAGATAACGGATCTGTTCAGGCTTTGATACACCTACTGTATCCGCCAGGGAAATGATGCGGACCTCCAGCGTAGCAAGGATGCCTACAAACGTTCCGACAACATCAACATCATAGGGGTCTTGATATGGATTTCCAAAGCCCATGCTGATGTACGTCACCAGGGTCTTACTTCTCTTCATGCAGAGGTCCTGGATTTCATTGATCGTATTGAGTGCTTCGGCAATTGACTTATTGGTATTCCGCTGCTGGAATGTCTCGGAAATGGAAAGTGGGAAGCCCAGGTAAGTAATCGCTTCAAAATGACTGGCTTCTTCTGCGCCACGCATATTCGCAACGATCGCTAACAAGGAGGAAAGTGAATCATTGATGTTCAATCCCTGAAGGACCTGCGAAGTATCCTTCATTTGAGGAATCGCTTTGGGCGATACAAAGCTCCCAAAATCAATCGTGTCAAAACCCACCTTTAGAAGTTGATTGATATACAATATCTTCTTTTCTGTAGGAATAAATCCTTCCAATCCCTGCATGGCATCTCGCGGACATTCAATAATTTTCATAGGTGTCTCAAATCTCCGGCAAAATTCCGATAAACATAGGTTAAAGAGAAATTCAGATACATAGACGCTGATTTTGGCTGCTCGTCGTGATAAGGGTGGTTTCCTATGCCAATCAAGGGTAAACTTGGTATTAATAGAAAATATCAAACATGCCACTACCTGAAATGACTGGTGCTTTGGGTTTCAAAAAAGCGGCCCATTTGCTTCACCGTGCAACGTTTGGCCCTACCAAGGAACAAATTGACACTTTTGCTGCGCTTACTCCATCCCAGGCTGTCACGCAATTACTTGGCCAAACGCTTCCCGACCCTGCATTACCCCTTGATCCAAAGACTAACCAAGAATGGGTCATTTCGGGCGTCACCAACGCCAACAGCGGAGATAGTGAACTGCAGGAATTCTTTAAGGGCTGGTTTATTGGTCAGATGTTGAGTACCGGCGTTACTCCGGGGCTTTCACTGGCTTATTCGGCACGGGAGAAAATTGTCTTTTTTATCCATACGGTACTGACCACCATTCAATCAAAAGTTGACGACAGCCGGTCGTTATATTTTCAAAACGCGTTGTTTCGCCAATTTGCGTTTGATAAAAAGCTCGGCGTGAAATTCAATTTCAAGGAGCTCACTAAAAAAGTATGCGTCGACAATGCGATGTTGAAAGTACTGGACGGCGATCTGAATGTGAAGGGAAGCCCCAATGAAAACTACGGGAGAGAGTTGCATGAACTTTATACCATCGGCCGCGGACTGGAAGGAACCCTTCCGCCCGTGTCGACGCCCGGAGATTATTATTTGTATCGTGAAGTCGACGTGCAACAGGCAGCCAGGGTGCTGTCGGGCTGGGACATCGATCCAACCTTTTCCAACATTGATGTTGACACAAACTTACCCAGAGGCATTGTACGCGGCAGCCCGGCCAATGCATCCAGCCATGACAACAACGCAAAACAATTCAGCGACCGCTTCAGCAACATCACCATCCAACCCGATCCCCTCTTGCTCGCTGGAGGAAATGCAACCGAAGCAAGCGCTTATGATGAAATTGGCCAGCTTATCGAATCCATTTATTCCAGGCCAGAGACATCCAAGAATATTTGCCGCCGGATTTATCGCCATTTTGTTTACCACGATATCTCCGTTGCTATCGACGATGCCATCATTACTGAAATGGCTAACACTTTTGCCGGCAATGGCTATAAACTTCAGCCCGTACTCGAAGATCTTTTCAAGAGCCAACATTTTTATGATGCAGCCAGCGGTGTACTCGACGATAATTTTGGCGGCATCATCAAGTCCCCGCTCGATATCCTGGTCGGCACCTTCCGACTATTTGAAATTCAATTGCCCGACTTCACCACCGCGGCCACCGATTTCTATGAAAAGACCGGAGAACTGATTCAGCAATTGACGGGTATGGGCATGCACTTTTACGATCCCTTTGACGTGGCCGGTTATGATGCCTACCACCAATATCCGATTTACCACCGTTCCTGGATTTCTACCAACTACCTGACAAACCGATATGACTTCATCCGCCAATTGGTGACAGAAAATCAACTAATGCCTGGCGCCCTGTTCATCGATCCCCTGGGTTTTGTAAAAACGCGGATCGATAGCTCCACCGCCTCCAATGCGAGAACACTGATCATTGAATTGGCCAAATACCTGTTGCCGTTGGCGGATAATCTCACTTTTGACACAACTGCCGATGCCAGCGCGGGAATCACCGCCAAGCGATTGAACTATTTCCTCAATGCATTTTTGTACACGCCAAAGATCGATGCCGATCCGGAAGGTACGTGGACTTTCCGGTGGAACAATCCCGGATCAGAACCTGAGGTGGTTATCAATCAATTGCAAAGTTTGTTTAACGCCATGATGCAGTCACCCGAGTATCAACTTTTTTAGTTCAAAATGCGGGGCGCGGCGCCCACTACCAAAAGAAGACCGAACATGAAACGCAGGAACTTTATACAAAAATTATCCCTGGCGGCCGTTCCGCTGACACTGGGCGGGATTCCCATCCGGATAATGGCAGAGAATTCTTTAACCCGGATGGCCAGCCAGAGTACAAACGATCGCGTGCTGATCATTTTACAGTTGCACGGGGGAAATGACGGCATGAACGCCTTAATTCCTGTGGAGGCCTATGATCTGTACTACAGCCGTCGGGCCAACATCGCCATCCCGGCCAAAAACAGTGTGCGCAAGATGATCCCGCTCGATAGCACCCTCCCTTCCGATGCACAGATCGGATTGCACCCTGATATGGCTGCTATGAAGGACATGTATGACCACGGAAGGGTTTGTTTCGTGCAGGGCGTTTCATATAAATACAATAATGGCTCCCATTTTCGCGGCCGTGACATTTCCTTTATGGGCGGAAGCTTTAATGACTACTTCTCATCCGGCTGGGTAGGCCGTTATCTGCAAAAGGAATTTGCTCCCAAAACATATCCTGATGACTTTCCGAACGCAGACATGCTCGATCCCCTCGCCATCGAAATGGGAAGCGATGTTTCCCTGATCTTTCACCAGGATGGAAATATTCCCACTTCGATTTCCTTAAACGACCCCGCCCGTTTTGCCAACCTGGTGAAAGAACTGGAGGGTTTCCAGGATCTGGAGGTCGACCCGCGCGGAAAACCGCCGGTGGCTCTGGAAAACTCCCCTTACGGGAAAGAATTGAATTGGATACTTGGACTCGAGCAAAAATCAAAAGACTACGCCGAACGCCTCTATGAAGTTTACAGCCGTGCTCCTGAATCCACCGTCACTTATCCTGAAAATTATCCTCTCAATGCTCCCGCAGGAAGCTTGAGAAACAACCTCACACCGCAACTAAAGTTAATAGCTAAATTATTAGATGGTGGAGGCCAAGGGGTAAAGACCAAAGTGTTTTTGGTGAAACTTGGCGGATTTGATACCCACGCCGAACAAGTTGAGAGTTATGATCCCACCATGGGTGGCCATGCCGCGCTTATGTATCACATCGCTTCGGCAATGAAGGCTTTTCAGGACGATTTAAAAGCAAGAGGGCTTGAAGACCGGGCTCTTACCGTGACCACGTCAGAGTTCGGACGACGTATCTATTCCAATGGAAGTTATGGCACGGACCACGGAACCGGGGGGCCTATTTTTATTTTTGGAAAAGGGGTGGTACCGGGGGTCGTTGGCAAAGTGCCCGACATGACAAAAGAGAATGTAGAAATGCAATTCGATTACCGCCAGGTCTATGCCAATTTGCTAAAAGACTGGATGCTTGTCGACCCCGACATAATCAATAACGATATCTTCTTCAAAGACTTTCTAAACGGGCCGAAGGAAGAGGGGACCGGAAATTACGAACCGTTGCCGCTGGCTCAACAGGTCATTTCGGGTGTAAG
>JBGPGZ010000361.1:0-4905 GCA_041484175.1 Cyclobacteriaceae bacterium
GCTGATCTGCGTTTGGCCGATCCCGCTGGTTGTGATCTCCCGCGCAGCCCTGTCCTGCACAATGACCTCTTCCAGCACCGTGGGCTTGTCTTCCAGTTGCATGCTTACGTTCCCATCCGAATAGATCTCAAGGTCGATGACTTTTTCCTCATAGTTAACATAGCTGAAATTGATCACGTGCGAACCGGCGGGCATTTTCAATTCAAACTTGCCCTCCTGGTTTGTCACCGTACCCACGTTAAGGTCGCTGACCAACACATTCACACCCACCAGCGGCCCCTTGGATTTGCTTTCTGTGACCACACCGAAAAGACTAACACGCGGTTTAGTCCTGGATCTGGTTGCGCTGCCAATGACGATCTTATCTATTTTTTTCTGCTCCCGCACAGCTGCACTCATCATGGTATTGCGTTGCAGGGCCTGCGTCGGATCCTTGACCAATACAATAAGCGATGGATTAACCTCTATATAATTGAGATCCGAATCGTGGAGGAGCTCGTCCAGTGCAACACGGAGCGACTTGCCTGCAAAGCTTTCCTCAAAAACAAACGGATCAATCCAGTCCTTTAAAAAATAAAAGCGGACATCATGGGTTTTTTCGAGTTCCTGAAAATAAGCATTCAAACTCTTCCCCTTCTCACTTCCGTCCAGTTTGGTGTCCAGAATTGATTGTGAATAAGAGGCGAAACTGATAAAAAGGATGGTGACGAGTAAAGAGTTTCTCAAATTCAGTTTGGGTTAGATTTTGCAAGGTGAAAGTTAACAATGATTATTGAATTTTGGACTGTACAGAAATGAGATTTTGACAATTTATTTGTATGGTCAAATCACTCCGGGAGTGTCCACAATCTGGTCCCGGTGAATTTCACGCCATGCATCGAAAAGCATTTGGAAGTTCCAAATATCAAAAGAAAGCGGCAGCACAAAGCCACACCGCCTCCCCCTTTTAAGGGGATATAAAAAGCTTTGAATCCCGAGATCAACGCCACCTTGATCCGAATGATTCCTTCGCTATTTTTTTCTTGCGGGAATTTTCCCTGGCTTCCTTTTCGCGGCCGATATCGATTTTGTAATAGTTTCTCCGTGAAGAAGTTCGTTCTTGTCCTTCACTTTTGCCAGGGAGTTGGCGTATGCTTCTTTGAGGAGCTTTTTGATATATGTTTCAGGGAAATCGTCCTTGCTCCTGACAAGAATATACCGGTACTGATTGCCGTTACCGATCAGGATCTTGTCAGGGTCTTTGATCTGGCTTCCCCAGTAAAAACCAAAATGAACGTTGTACGAACTGCGGCCAACGGCGATGTTACAAAACGTGTGACCTACTCTGTCTGTCGGCGACCACCCGAATGCGACCGCATTGTAATTGTCATAAATCAGTTCATTGCATTGCGGATACAGGTCCCACACAAATTCTCTTAGCCAAAATGCCGTTGCTTTAATATCGAGTGGAAACGGTTTGAGGAATTTTAAGAGATCCTTTGTTTGTTCTTTGCTCATAAGGGTATAAATAAAGACTAACGAAGATAACTTTTTTCGCCTTCGTTTCCGGGCTCGCCACCGGGAAAACAACGGTTATTCTTGAAATTCGTAACTTGAACTCATGAAGTGTCTGATTATGCTGGCCTTTTTCAATCTTCTATTTGCTTTCAGCGGTGTTTCCCAAAATAAAATAAAGGCCAATCCCCAACGACTTGAAGAACGCATTCTGGCTCTTTCCAAATACGGAACAAATCCCGAGGGAGGTGTGAGCCGCGTTGCCTACAGCGAGGCGGATATACAGGGCAGAAAGTATGTCATGGGCTTGATGCAAAATGCCGGACTGACAGTGCATATCGATGCCGCAGGGAATCTCATCGGCAGGCGATCCGGAAAGAATGACAATTTGCCGGCCATTGCCTTTGGGTCCCACATTGACAGCGTTCCATCTGGGGGAAATTATGACGGTGATGTTGGTTCTTTGGGCGCTATCGAATGCATCGGGCTAATGAAGGAAAACAATATCATCACCGAACACCCCCTGGAGGTATTTATTTTTCAAAATGAAGAAGGGGGACTTGTTGGAAGCCAAGCCATGGTCGGCATTTTGACACCGGAAGCACTCACACGGGTGACACTTAGTGGAAAAACAATTCGCCAGGGTATCATTGCCATCGGCGGAGACCCTGAAAAGATAACGGGCGCAGCGAGAAAGAAAGGAGATTTCAAGGCGTTTTTGGAATTGCACATAGAGCAAGGAGGCAATTTGGATAGAGAGGGCGTCTCAATTGGCGTAGTCGAAGGAATTGTAGCAATAAAACAATGGACTGTAACCATTGATGGCAAAGCCAATCACGCCGGCACCACACCTATGAATCAACGTCAGGATGCAATGCTAGGGGCGGCGAAATTAATAATTGAGGTTAATAAAAGCGCGCTTTCGATGCCCGGCGGACAGGTCGCAACGATCGGCAAAATCAAGGCAGAACCCGGAGCACCCAACGTGATCCCGGGGAAAGTGGAAATGACGCTGGAAATCAGGGACCTTTCATATGAGAAAGTGATGACCGTCTTTGAAATGATCAAAGCGTCAGCTAACGAAATTCAAATAGAAACGAAAACGGCGATTCGATTCGAATCCTTTCATGAAGACTTGCCTGCCATTACTGATAAACGAATTCAGGAACTGATTGCCGAGGCCGCAAAGGATTTTGGCTTGTCGTATAAATACTTGCCAAGCGGTGCAGGCCACGATACCCAGGACATGGCAAGAATAGCGCCAACAGGAATGATATTTGTTCCAAGTAAAGACGGAATCAGTCACTCTCCAAAGGAATATACATCGCCTCAAGACATCGCGAATGGAGCCAGCGTCCTGCTTGAAACAATTCTGAAAATCGATAAAGCAAAATTCTGAACGGACCTGCGAGGAATGAACGTCGCTATTTCCTTTTCGGCTTGCCGGAATTTATTCCTGAAGTGACTCCAAGATAGGCGGTTGTCAAGGCGTCTTTGAATATATCCTTTCTCACTTTTTTGAGCTCAACAAAAGTAGCGCCCTTTTTGCCCCAACCACCTGGAACAGGAAAAAAGACATTTTGATCATAGGAACAAAAGACCGATTGGTCAATCAATGAGAGTTTTAACATGACCCTGTTCTCTTTCAACCAAAGTGTGGCAAAGATTTTTTTCTTGACCCTAAATGAGGCTAGGTGAAAATGTGGCTGTTCCTCTGCGTCCGGGAATGAAAGGGCTAATTTTCTGAAAGTTGCTACGTCAACCATATGTCAAAATTGAGGCTTTTGCTCAAATGTCATTTCCAAGAATATTCATGCGCATTGTCGATTCCCCATGTTTTCCGACGCAAGAACAGGCTTTCTTAAACAGAAAATTCCATAGCTTTGAAATCCGGGCACATTTTGGTGGATTTTCTGTTTTATCAGAATTATGGCATGGATAAATGTTACTTCTTAGATCCTCCAAAGTATCAAATAAACTGAGTGCGATAGCGCTAAACATGGAATAACATGAGAAAGAAACACAATGTATTGTCAGTGGTGCTTTTACTTGCCGTTTTCGCATGTACTGATTCGCCGATGGTTCCCGTCTCCAAAGGCCATGTGGACCTGAAAATGATGCTAATTTCTTCCGCGGGCAACAATCTAAGCGGCGGACGAAGCATGGCTAAGACGATTACCCTGGATACTTTTATGATCAGCATAAGAGAGATTCATTTTATCCTGGGCGACAAAAAGGGCCATCATGATTCAGATTCGACTGAAGATGACCATCATCACCAGGATTCCGGGGATGGGGATCACCACGTAGATTCCGGGGATACCGATCATCACTCCGATTCTACCGATGTGGATAAAGACGATGAAAATGATGATGAAGGTGAGAATGAAGAAGGCGATTCTACTTTTACAGATGAAGTGAAATTGAAAGGCCCTTTCCTGGTTGACTTATTAGATTCCGGGAGCACCGCTCAGCTGATTGCCTCTGTCGACCTTCCCAATGGAAAGTACAGGGGGGTCAAATTCCATATGCACAAAGTAATCGAATCGGGCAGCATTATGAATGGAAAATCAATTCTCATCAAGGGCAAATTCAATGACCATTCTTTTGAAATATGGGATGACACGCAAAAACAAATCAAAATATGCTTTCCGGATTCGGCCGGTTTAGTCGTAGATAAAACCACGATTGGCTTGATTGTAAAAATCGAAGTGGATAGGTTATTGGAGAAATTGAAGGGGGGTATCGACCTTAGTTCAGCCAAAGACGGTAACAAGAACGGGGTCATTGAGATCAATCCACACGATGAGGATGGGAATCGGGAACTGGCAAGAGCAATTGATTGGTTGTTGAGCAAAATCGGTCATCTTGAAAAAGAACATGATGATTAGACTAACTTAGCAACAGGGGAAGCCGGCGGTGGACCACATGGATTTCGCATTAATAAACAAGTCCCGTTTTACAATGCCTGATCACCTTTAGCCTTTCATCCATTTCAATAAAATAACAGTCCAACTTTGATTCATAGTTGATGATCACCTCCACGTAATAACGGTCTCCTGTCATTGTAGCACGCAGTATTTTGATCTCATTCTTTCCTGAACTCTTGAATTTCTTTTTCCATTTTACAATGTCAAGGCTCACCGATACCATCGTATCCTTTTTATTTTTGTAGAGCCCCGCATGAATTTTCTTGTCCTCCTCAGCGTTGGTAAAGCAAGGCGTCACAATGTCAAAAAATGTTCCATGTGTCTCGGTGAACCCCTTGAATCCGGGTTTTGAGCTGGAACTGTATTCCGTAGTAAATAGGTGCTCCATAAAATAGTCAAACGCGACCTGCTCAGGAAAGGGGGTTATTTGGAAGAGAAGAGATAGGATGATGTTAATAGTCATTGGTCATTGGTCAAATTA
>JBGPGZ010000362.1:0-4902 GCA_041484175.1 Cyclobacteriaceae bacterium
AGGAAATGAATTGAGATAGCAGGGTCCAATAATGTCTCGGGAGTTTGAGCCCACGCCTTTTCATTATAGGCCTTGATCACAGGTGTTTCTTCCGTCAGCGTCCATTTGAACCGGACGTAGGCATTCAAATGACTGTCGGGAAGATGGTGAATCACCTGGCGTACGGTCCAACCTCCTTCGCGATAGGGAGTATCCAATTGCGAGGCCGACAAATTCTTTACAGCTTCTTCCACGCCTGGCGGCAGCGACTCGATGGAGGAAATGAACTGTCGAAGTTCCTCCGGCGTATAGTTTTCCTTTGTGCTAAATTTCCCAATCGGGTAACGCAGCTCGTCCTCTGTCATACCTTAATCATTCACAGCCTCTCTTACTTCTTTTTCGGTGTACGGCTTATTGAGCTTGACGCGTTTAAGCTTGCGTTTTTTCTTCACCCGGATGTTGGTCAATTCAATGAGCAGGGAGAAGGCCACCGCAAAATAGATATATCCCTTGGGAACCTTGAACTCAAGGGCTTCCAGGAACAGCATAAAGCCAATGAGGATCAAAAACCCAAGGGCCAATACTTCCATGGAGGGGTGTTGCTGGATAAAGCGGCTGATGTGGCCGGAGAAGAACATCATGACAAATATCGAAATGATGACGGCGATGATCATGATCAACACCTTGTCAGGATCCACAATTCCGACTGCCGTCAAAATTGAGTCGAATGAAAAGATGATGTCTAACAGGATGATCTGGACCACGGTGCCCATTAAAGTAACTTCTCCTTTCTTGCGGGAGGAGCCTTCTTCCACTTCCTCTTCGCCCTCCATCTCGTGGTTGATTTCCATGGTACTTTTGGCGATCAGGAAGAGTCCTCCGAACCCGAGGATCAGGTCCTTGCCGCTAAAGCTTTTTGCGTGATCCAGCAGAAAATTGGCAGGAATGGTAAAGAGCGGTTCAGTAAACCGGATGATCCAGGTGATCCCCAGCAGCAGGAAGATACGGACGACCATCGCAAGGAGGAGGCCGGTGTTCCGGGCTCTTTTGCGATATTGCTCGGGCAATTTGTTAGACGTAATGGAAATAAAAATGATGTTGTCGATACCAAGGACGATTTCAAGAAAACACAGCGTAAGAAGTGCGAGCCAGGTATCTGCTTTTAGAAAGAGTTCCATGCTATAGACAGTGGTTTTGTCTAACTTTGAACAACCAAATTACGCAAAGGCATCAACATTCAAAATATACAGCGGAAAAAGAAAAAGCTCTTGAATCGATCTGAAAGGGCTTTTTTATGGTAAAACTTTTACTTCGGTGTAACGGCGACTTTTGATGCATGGAAAAGGAAAGTTGTCAGCACAAAAGACGAAAAAGTCAACCCATTTTGGGATGATTTGATGTCTGTTGAACGCAACTCATTCGGTATGTACCACCATTAGCTTCTTGCGAATCACATCTCCCTTTCCAGAGTCTACTTGTAGAATGTAGACTCCTCCGGCCAGCTCATGTGTGCCTACCGTTTTGCTGGATGCGCCTTGTGCGATGGATGATTCATGCACAACCCTGCCTACCTGGTCAACCAACTTTAAGATGATTTGGTGAGGAGCTTCTAAAGGGAGTTGAATCCTGAACTCATTGTTAGCAGGGTTAGGGAAAATGGATATGGACTCTTGCTGACTCAACTCTACGCCAGTGATTGTAGTGGGCAGATTGGGAAGCGGGTTATTCTTGTCAAAAATACTGCTCTGAAGTACATCTTTCGTTTCCTCATCCTGAACAAATGCGATGATTGCCAGTTCTTGAACCGAAGTCACGTTCTTCACCTCCCATGGATCGAGTGTAAAAGGAATAATAGCATCTTTTGCGATCGGCAATGTGAGTGGAGTACCACTCGCTGACGGGAGCATTTTACGCATCACGTATTCCAGGCTACCGAGTTGTTTTTCTACAATACCCACATAAAGTTTGGGTTTGCCGCTCGTGATATCTTGTAATGCTTTTATCGAAACGGTGACTGCCAGTTCATTATTAGCGGCGGCCGGATTACTGATAGTGATCGTAATGGGCGAACTGACCAGTGATCGCAGCGGCAAATAATTGGAGGCCCATGGCATCGTGAAATCCGCTTGATTATTGAGGGCCGGTTGATTCGCGCCGTCAATATATCCTCTCGGAATCAGGTTTTGGGTTTTTGTCAAACCGTAGTATGCCGAACGCGCGTCATGATCGCCCGGGTTTGCTTTGTTAATATCGTCGTCCCCCGGGAAGGAGGTATGATATTGTATTTTTACGGATTCGGAAATAGGCA
Organism: Cyclobacteriaceae bacterium; assembly: GCA_041484175.1. Taxonomy (GTDB): domain Bacteria; phylum Bacteroidota; class Bacteroidia; order Cytophagales; family Cyclobacteriaceae; genus ELB16-189. The sequence continues at coordinate 2,288 of JBGPGZ010000362.1, forward strand.
CGGCGTTATAGGCCGTATTGTTAAGCGCAACAATGGATGCAATGGAGGGAGCGGTATTGGTGAAATTCTCAACCAACGTAAATCTGTTTCTTTCTTCAATGTTAACATCATTAAAGGCAAAACCATCGAGTGTATCCTTTGCATCGCTGGCAAAGGCTATCCTTAATCTGGTTTTGCTAGCTCCTGGCTGGCCAACAATAGAGCTGAGGGCATGCTTGCCAACAAGTGGAGCACTTTGGGCTTTGCCTGACCAACCAAACAGGTTCTGACCTCCCGGACCAGCCGATATCCCTTGTTCGTTATACCAATTCAGACCGGTTGAGAGATTCCCTAACCGAACCCAGCTTGCCCCTCCGTCAATAGAATACTGTAATACGGCCCCGTCTTTGCCTGGATCAGTGTTGTACCAATAGTTAATAGAAATGCTTGGCTTTGTATAGGCTGTAAGATCCATGCATGGACTATTCACATAGGATTGATCATCTGACTTATAGTAGCCGGTGGCGTTTGTTACCCAATATTTATCGGGGGAGATAATTACCGATTTACCGGGTGTCCCGAATTCCCATGTCGAATTGTTTCTCCGGTCTTCCACCGCCCAGAATCCATCTTCATTATTGAGGCTTTTCATTGAATAGGGATTGGCAGGCGTAATATTCGTAATGTATTTCAGAATTGAAACGGGCCGGGTCTTTGAGTCAACACAACTTCACGTGGCGGCGCTGGTTCTTCCGGTGAGTGTTACGAGATAAGGAACCGTGCTTGCCGCCGGGTAAGAGTGCACAGGACTTCCATAGGTGCCACCTCCAACAGGGCTGGTCACGCTGCCAAAAGGCAGACCAGAAGCATCTCCAAAATCCCACTTCGCGTCGCTGATAGGCGTTACGGCGGAGGTAGCTGAAAAAACGGTGGCGTCACCTGCACAAACATTGGATACATCAAAATCAACTTTCGGGATATTACCCACATATTGATCATCCGCAAACTCACTGCTGCACACGGTATTACTGGTCCCTTGCGGAGGATATTCAACGGTAAGGTTGACACGGTAAGCGGTCCCTGCTCCCGTAAATTGATGCGTAGCCGTTGCAATACCGGTATTTGAAACCGGCTGGCCTTCAAATAGCCATGTATAGGTTGGAGTCAGAACGGTATTCTGCGAGCTGTCAGCCACAAACTTGATCTGGTCCTGGTCGCACATCGGCGGAACAAGAAATGATGCGACCGTACCGGCAAGAACTATGACATTGGCCGATGTTGGATTTGAACAATTATTGCCGGTGATATAATCATAAGTAAATAGATAATCCCCTCCGGCCAGGGGCGCAAAGTTGAAAGGAAACTGGCCATTGGTGATGGGCGGAAGAGAAACGATCGGAACACCGCTCTTTTTTACGGACAAAGTTCCGCCAATAGGAGTCAGCGTGATAATCCTGACTGGGTCGGTTGAACAGAACTCATCTCCTGGATTAATACCTGCGATTGTAACGGGAATTCGCGGTGCCACTTTAATATTTACCGGGGCAAGCGAGTTCAAACATTGGTCCGGATCAAAGGAGGTATAATCGACATCAAAGTTTAGCGTTGCCAATGGGTTGGCCCCGAGCGACACGGCCTTATTAAATAACCTCTTGGATGTAAATGTCGTATCAGGAAAAGCGCTCGCTAAAGATCCATAGGATTCATTGTAGGCTACCTCCTTATAAACGATGTTGATAAAGGCATTCGTTTGCTGACCATCCAGTAGAATCGTATTGCTCGTAAAACATAACTGTGTTCCTGGAATGGATATAGCCGCTGGAGGTAAGGGATTTACGGTTAGAGGCTTGACGGCTTGGCCCGTGCACCCATTGACGTCCGTAATCAAGGCAGTTATGTAGTCAAAATTGACCGGCCTGGTCCCGTAGTTATAGGTGACTCCATTAATAGTTTCCAGGGCTTTTAATGCGGTCGGTGGGTCGAATTTACCTACTCCAGCCCCGATATCGGAAACTCCACCAGGTCCTGAGAGTGTGATGGAAGTGCTTGAAGATGTAACAACCGGTATTGCATGAATATCGACCGGGGTCTCCGTGAAACAGAACAGATGATTGTCGGCAGGCGACGGAGCGTTAAAAGAAACGGTCGGAGAGGTATTGACATGTACCAGCTGCGCGGGTGAATAGCCAACGCATGCCTGGCCCGTGCTTCCGGTCGTACCTGGATCAAGCGAATACCGGACATAAAATGTCTTGGTAAGTCCACCGGCAGGGTTGGCGATAAATGCGTTGAGCGGATTGAATTTAGCCAGACCGGGCGAAGGGTTTGCGTTGAGAAGCCCGGCGTGGGTTCCGAAGGTTGATCCATCGTAACTCATATCAAAATTTCCAACATTATCTACACTCCCCGTCAATACATAGTCCGTATTAGAAGTGCAGAATTCTGTGGCATTGACCAGTCCCGATGTCAGGCCTGTAAAATTGACAGTCGGATTTTTGTTAACGGTAACATATTGACCGGTGGAGTAGAACCCACTTTCTCCTGACTTCCTGAAATAATATCCAATGTCAAAATCAGAGGCCGCGTTGCCAACAAATTGCCAATAGCCAGGACTTATGTTAGGCTGATTATTTAGG
>JBGPGZ010000363.1:0-4882 GCA_041484175.1 Cyclobacteriaceae bacterium
ACGGATAATGACATTACGATTGAGAAATCGAACATCATTATGGTAGGCGAAACCGGGACCGGGAAAACATATCTTGCCCGTACGCTGGCGAAGATTCTTCAGGTGCCCTTTTGCATCGCCGATGCTACCGTGCTCACTGAAGCAGGGTACGTCGGTGAGGACGTTGAAAGCATTCTGACCCGATTGTTACAAGCGGCTGATTACAATACCGAAGCAGCCGAGCGCGGCATCGTTTATATTGATGAGATTGACAAGATAGCGCGCAAATCAGATAATCCTTCGATCACCCGGGATGTGAGCGGTGAAGGTGTACAACAAGCGCTTTTGAAATTATTGGAAGGAACCGCCGTAAACGTGCCGCCGCAGGGTGGACGCAAGCACCCTGACCAAAAGATGATCACGGTAAACACCGAGAACATACTGTTTATTTGCGGGGGAGCTTTTGAAGGCATGTCGCGCTTTATTGCGAAGAGGCTAAACACAAGGCCCCTGGGGTTTGCAGCGACGGCCGATAGCCTGCATCCCAGCGATATTGACAAAGACAATTTACTTCAGTTCATTTCAGCCCAGGATCTCAAGAGTTTTGGTCTGATCCCCGAGTTGATCGGCAGACTCCCGGTCGTCTCCTTTCTGAATCCCCTGGATGCAGACGCTATGCGCAAAATCTTGACCGAGCCGAAAAATGCCCTTGTGAAGCAATATAAGAAGTTATTTGAGATGGAAAATATTGAACTGGAATTCAAAGAGGGCGCCCTCGATTTTATCGTCGAGAAAGCCGTCGAATTTAAGCTGGGCGCACGCGGCCTTCGTTCCATCTGCGAAGCGGTGATCAACGATGCAATGTTCGAACTCCCGTCCGATAAAACGACTGACCGCCTCGTTATTAACCGGGCGTATGCAGAAGAGAAGTTCAGCAAGTCGCACTACAGCAAGTTGAAAGTGGCTTAACTTCTTTTCTTGCCGGCAATGTTATCCAGCATGGAGATAACCGACCATCAGCCGGGCAGCATTTTCAGAAGCAGATCCCGTATCCAGAATCTTGTAAACGCGATCATACTCCAGAAGCATCCGTTGACGATAGGGTTCATTTTCAATAAGATCCCTTAATTCCGCGTTGAGTCGCCCGGGGGTTGCGTCCTGCTGAATTAATTCCTTGACGACCAGCTTGTCCGCAATCAGATTGACCAAACAGATAAAGGGGACTTTGACCAGACTCCTGATAATGGCGAGCTCCAATTTTCCTGCTTTATACACAACCACCTGCGGAACATTAAATAGCCCAGTCTCGAGTGTGGCCGTCCCCGAAGTGACGATAGCACCGCTCGCCGTCGACAATAGATCGTAGGTGCCGTCATAAATAAATTTCACGGTTGGAATTTTAAGCAACGGACCGTATAGTGCTGGAGGCAGCGATTGAATGGCCGCTACAGCAAATTGGTAGTCCGGATTTGTTTTCACCACTTCTGCCATCAAGGGGACGATCCTTCTTAATTCCATCTTCCGGCTTCCCGGCAAAAGGGCAACAATCTTTTTTCCAGGGATAAATTGATACTTTTTCAAGAACTCCGGGTCGCGTTGAAAAGCTTTGACCGAATCAAGCACAGGATTCCCGACGTAATCAACTTCAAAATCAAATTTCTTGTAGAAGGCCTTCTCAAATGGAAGGATTACAAACATCCGGTCTACGTTGGCTTTCAACTCAAGTGCCCGCGATGTATACCACGCCCAAACCTTTGGCGGGATGTAATAGAAAACTTTGATACCATGCTTCTTTCCAAACTTGGCCATTCTTCGGTTGAAGCCACCATAGTCAATCAGGATGATCACATCCGGTTTGTATTTCAAAATGTCGTCCTGGCAAAGCTTTATTTTTTGATAAATCGAATAGGCGTTGGTTATCAATGCCTTCAGACCCATAAAAGCCATTTGCTCATAGTGGACAACCAGGTCAAGACCCACCTGCTTCATATAATCGCCGCCAAAGCCGCGCAGGCTTGCCGCGGGGTCCTCCTTTTTTAACGCCCTGATCAGGTTGCTTCCATGGAGGTCACCAGAACGCTCACCGGCAATGATGTAATAACGCATGCTGAATCAATTACGAGGTACAAGGTACGAGGTACGAAGTACGCGGTACAGACCTCATCACCTAGTGATTACCGACTCACCGAAAACCGACCCACCGAAAACCGACCTATTGAATACCGACCCACCGATTACCGACTGAGTTCATTCCCCAAAATAATCCACATAGTTTCGCGGCGTTTCATAAAGGCGAATCGAATAAAGGGTGCCGAATTTGCTGATGGATGAAATTCGGGGCTGCAGAATTTTCCAAATCTCAATGTTCAGGTTTTCACAACTGGCAAGTTTGTCTTTCATAAAGTCTACATCGAGGTTCAGGTTCTTGTGGTCTAGCTGATCAACAACCTCGGTGCGAATCAATGTGCTCAGTCTTTTTAAATCGATGACAAATCCGGTTTCTGGATCCGGTTTCCCTTTTACCGTCACAATAATTTCAAAATTGTGACCATGCCAGTTTTCGTTGGCACAAGGCCCAAATATTTCAGCGTTCTTCTCTTTACTCCAGGCCGGATTGTACAATTTGTGCGCCGCGTTAAAATGTTCCTTTCTACTTACGTAAACCATAGTCAAATTCCCGCGCAAATATAAACACAGAATAGTCAGTTTTTCCGGTTTGAGCCAGTTGACTCAATCCTGAGTTGCAATTACTATCAAAACCACCGTTTTGTGGTAAATTGCCCAAAAATTTTTCTATGATCATCGTTACAGGTGCAGCTGGTTTTATCGGAAGTTGCCTCGTGAAGAAACTCAACCAGGAAAACTTCCATGCGATCATCGCAGTGGATAAATTTGACAATCCGGCAAAACATAAAAACTTGGAAGGGGCTACCATCCAGGAGTTCGTTGACCGTGACCACTTCATGGCTTGGCTGGATAAGCATCATGAATTGGTCGAATTTGTTTTTCATATTGGCGCCAAGACCGATACGGCCGAGTTCGACAAGGAACTCCTTAATCGGCTGAACACGCAATACACGAAAGATATTTGGACGCGCTGCTTTCAGTACCAGATTCCGCTGGTTTATGCCTCTTCCGCGGCAACCTATGGATTGGGTGAGGCCGGATACGATGACGACGAGTCAAAGATCTCATCGCTCAAACCCTTGAATCCATATGGGCAATCTAAACAAGATTTCGACAAGTGGGCGTTGCAGCAAAAAGAAAAGCCTTTCTTCTGGGCAGGGCTCAAGTTCTTTAATGTTTATGGCCCCAACGAATACCATAAGGGAAGGATGGCTTCCGTGATCTGGCATGCGTTCAATCAGATCAGTCAAACGGGAAAAATGAAACTGTTCCGGTCTCACAATCCGCGCTACAAGGATGGGGAACAAATGCGCGACTTCGTGTATGTCAAGGATGTCGTGGAGGTGTGCTCCTTCCTGATGCACCACCGGAAGAATTCAGGGATTTATAATTTGGGGTCCGGTCGGGCCCGAACATTTCTCGATCTGACAAAAGCGGTCTTCAGCGCGCTGAACAAGAAAGAGCATATTGAATTTGTTGACACGCCAATCGACATTCGTGACAAATACCAATATTTCACCGAGGCCAACATGGAAAAGTTAAGGGGAATAGGGTATTCAAGAGCTTTTGAGTCGTTGGAAAATGGAACATCGGATTATGTCAGGAATTATCTCACCCAGGGGTCGAAGGCCTATTAAACAACTGGATGTGAATTTGACACACGTACGGTCATGGTGATTATATTTCGTCCCTAGCGGGACTTGATTTGTTGCTCTTCTAATTCTACCTATATCTCATTCTACCTATATCTCATCCTACCTATATCTCATCCTACCTATATCTCATCCCTACGGGACTTGGCTGCCATTTTCTTATGAAAATAAAGTTTCGTACGAAACGAAATATTGGTAGAAAATAAATCAACCCGTTCAATAAAGTTCCGTAGGAACGAAATATCCGTAGAAAATAAATTAACCAGTTCGTTCAATAAAGTTCCGTAGGAACGAAATATCGGTAGAAAATAAATCAACCCGTTCAATAAAGTTCCGTAGGAACGAAATATCGGTAGAAAATAAATCAACCAGTTCGTTCAATAAAGTTCCGTAGGAACGAAATAAAGATTCAACCCTATCAAATTTGTGCGAATGCCAGTTATATTAATTCCTTGAAGATGTAACGCTCATCGTAGGCCACTGAAAATTCATCGAGGGTGCCCTTGTATTCTTCAAGAAATGTGTGTTGTTGATGATGAATTTCCTGGTTCTGTATATAAGCGATAACATTGGAAGCTTGCGATTTACTGTAAGAAAAAGCGCCGTAGCCCTGCTGCCATTCAAACCGGGAATTCACAAATCCACGATCGTTAATCCATTTTGATGAGTTCGTTTTGATGTCTTGCAATAGATCGGAAAGGGATTGAGTTGGTCTCATACCAAAAAATGCGTGAACATGATCCTCCATCCCGTTGATCGCCAATAACCGATGTTCATTTCCCTGAATGATACCGGTGATATATTTGTAAAGTTCGTCCTTCCAATCCAAATGGATCATGCCCTTCCTGTACTTGACAGCAAAAACTGCCTGGATATGAATTTGGGTATACGTGTTGGCCATGATTATCTTATTTCGCCCCCAAAATAAAGAAGAAATAATCCCATTCGAACCAAAACGGATGTACGGTTTTCCAGACTTTAAATTTGAATTATCAACAGCCCACATTTGATCAATGAAATACCACAATTTTTCTTCGGGCCTTCATACCGGGTAAACTGATCTGAAGTACATAAACTCCATCAGGAATATTCTGCATTGAAAGAAGTGTCTCCGGTTGATCAAT
>JBGPGZ010000364.1:0-4876 GCA_041484175.1 Cyclobacteriaceae bacterium
AAATTCTACTTCGATGATTTCTATGCGGGACCTCAACAATTGGACACTACTCCCCCTGAACTGCAATCAATCCAGATCAACTCCTCATCTGAAATCTCATTGACGTTTTCGGAAGTTGTTGATGCAGCTTCGGCAGAATTAATTTCTCATTATTCTGCCGATAACAATCTTGGAAATCCGCAAGCCTGCGCCGTTCAATCCAATGGCAAAACCGTCAATCTTACTTTCGGAAAGGATTTCGTTGTTGGCATTAAGTATTCACTTGCGGTTTCCGGCGTAAAGGATCCCAGCGGAAATACCATCGTGCCTGTCCGACAATTCTTTTTGTTTTTTCAATCCATTCCTGCACAGCCAAAAGACATTGTCATCAGCGAAATTTTTCCTGACCCAAGCCCTCAGATCGGGCTGCCTGACAGCGAGTTCATCGAAATTCATAACCGAAGTTCCAGCCCATTTGATTTGGATGGATGGAAATTTTCAGATGGCATTTCCGTAGCCATTATCCCTTCCTGTATTATTTTACCCCGACAATACTGGATACTGACTTCTTCATCTGCATCTTTTCAATTTACCGGGTTTGGAAATGTCCAGGGTGTATCCAATTTTCCGACACTGAATAATGAAGGAGAAGCATTGACACTCAAAAGGTCAGACGGCCTAACCATCGATTCGGTCAATTACACGATTGCCTGGTACCGCGACGCTGACAAACAGGAGGGGGGATGGACGCTCGAATTGATCGATCCCGCTAATGTGTGCGGGGAAGAAGAGAATTGGGCCGTATCGGAAGATCCCCGGGGTGGCACGCCTGGGAAGGAAAACTCAGTCTTTCAAAACAAACCCGACCTTACAGGACCAAAGTTACGCAGTGTTGTTCCTGTTCAAGCCAACCAGCTTTTACTGACTTTTGACGAAAAGTTGCATAAATCGACGCCTGTGGCCGGTTCTTTTGAACTGACACCGTTTGTCCCCATTTCCAAATCCTATTTTACGGACCTTTCACTCAGGCAGATTCAATTTGATCTCGGTATGGACTTGCAAAGGAGGCAACGCTATACTTTAAAAATCCAGGCCGTCCGCGATTGCATCGGCAACTTGATTCAGGATGAGTTCAGCGAGCTGAAATTTGCATTGCCCGAACCTGCCGACAGTTTGGATGTGATCGTTAATGAAATCCTTTTCAATCCAAGACCAAACGGAGTCGACTTTGTGGAGGTCTACAACCGCTCTCCCAAATACCTCAGTCTGAAAGACTGGGCGCTGGCTAACGTTGAAAACAACACACTTAAGAATATTCGGAGAATTACATCCGCTGATTTAACGCTTTCCCCGGAGTCTTATCTTGTCTTGACGCCGGATCCCGCCATTCTTAAAGACAGCTATCCACAAAGCCCTGAAAGGGATTTCTTTCCGATGGACTTGCCCTCACTGCCGGATGATGAAGGCTCACTCGCACTCGTCAATGATAAGGGCGAGGTTGTGGATTATTTTTTATACGACAAGAATTTACATTCCGAATTCGTGAAGGATGATGAAGGCATTTCCCTGGAACGGGTCTCATTTTCAAGTCCTACGAATGACCGGCAGAATTGGAAATCGGCAAGCGCACAATCGGGTTTTGCGACTCCGGGATATGTGAACTCCAACGCGCGACCCGAAAACCCGGTGGCAATTGGAAATGTAACCATCGAACCCGAAATTTTTGCCCCTAACACAGGGGTCCAGGACTTTGCCAAAATAATTTACGCGTTTGAGGAATCAGGTTATGTCGCCAATATCAAGATAGTAGACCAGCAAGGTCATCCGATCAAGTCGATCGCAAACAATGAGACATTGGGGTTCGAAGGCTTCTTCCGTTGGGACGGCGAGCGCGATGACGGAAGCAAGGCAAGAACGGGGTATTATTTAATATGGATTGAAGTGTTTGATGTTTCGGGCGTGGTTAGAACTTTTAGAAGAAGAGTGATCGTCGCGTCGCGATAATACCCGGCAGAAGCACGTTGTGGGCGTCTTCGGCTTCTCTAAACTGATCCAAAAAGGGATTTTCGGGAAACAAACGCGTTGAGGGGACTGAAAAGGGGGTTTGGGCTATCCTGGGGCATTCGTAATTAATTGGTATAGATTTTTTGTTTCAGGGCCGACCCCGTATTTTTGCGCATCTTTTTTAACCCCTTTAAAACGAAGGACCGTTTATGGCCAAATCCACAAAGAAATCAACTGCAAAGGCATCGAAGAAGGCGAGTGCGAAGACCAAAGCTGCCCGCAAACCAAAGAAATCCTCTTCAACAAAAGCAAAATCCGCCCCGAAAAAAGCTGCCAAAAAGCCTGCAAAAAAAATTATCGTTGCAAAGAAGGCCGCCCCTAAAAAGGAAGTCGCGCGGAAGGTCGTGGCGAAGACCTCTGAAATAAGGAAGGTCTATTCTACACCGGCGTCGCGCAAGCAGGAGGCTATGGCGTTGCCAAAGACTTCGCCACAGCTGAATATCTTTCCGGCGCTCACGCAGCGTCCGATCGCACACAAGCCCGCAAAAGCCTCATCTACTCCGGATGATAAGACGCGCTACTCAGATGAAGAGTTGATAGAATTTGAAACATTAATCAAAGGGAAACTGGAAAAGGCGCGGGAAGAATTCCGCATCTTGAAGGATACCCTGAATCGCAATAATGATGCGGGCACGGACGCCACCTCAGGGGGCAATACCAAGGTCCTGGAGGACGGTGCGGAAACCGCCGAGAAGGAAAACCTGAGCCAATTGGCTGCCCGCCAGCTCAAATACATTACAAATCTGGAGAACGCCCTGGTGCGGATCAAAAACAGAACTTACGGAATCTGCACCGTGACCGGTAAGCTTATCCCAAAAGAACGATTGATTGCGGTGCCTCACACGACTCAATCCATCGAAGCAAAAATGATGCAGCAAGATTGAGATTCTTTGGTGAAGCAGACCTATAAACACTAGAAATTGGACTTTTTACAAAACCATATTGAGGCGCTCATATTTTGTTCGCCTATGCCGGCCAAGGTGGCTGACCTGAAATCCTGCTTGTCGGAAATGTTTAATGCCGATGTTCCGGAAGAAGATATTGTCGGCGCCATCCAGCGCATTGAGCAAAAGTTTAGCGCTGAAGAGTTTTCCTTTCAACTGTCTAAATCTGCCGGTGGTTATCAATTCTTGACCAAGCCCGCTTATCAGGCGAGTATCGGCATCATGCTGAAGCAACAGTCAAAGAAAAGATTGTCGACCTCTGCCATGGAGACACTCTCCATTATTGCTTACAAACAGCCCATCTCGAAGACTGAGGTTGAAAATATCCGGGGTGTGAATTGCGACTATGCTGTCCAGCGATTACTCGACAAGGGATTGATTGAAATTCTGGGCAAGGCGGAAACGGTTGGCAGGCCAATTCTGTATGGCACCAGCCCAAAGTTCATGGAGTATTTTGGAATCAGTGAATTGAACGAATTGCCAACCCCCAAAGACTTTACGGAGGAGGTGAATACAATCGGGGAAGCACCGGACCAGTAGGCAATTCTTGGGATTACAAAAGGTATTCGTCCCGGTCCGCGCCGGGACGCTTTGTTTTGGAGGACTCCCCCGACAATAAAACTTGAGTGTTTACAATATAAAATCAAGGCCCATGGCCTAACTTTAAAGATGGCACGACCCCGATCCAACAGACCAGAGCGCAAAGGCAAAGGAACTTCTTTTGGCAAAAAATCAGACGCGGAGAAATCATTCCGGAAACGAGGCCGCTCTTCACGGTCCGAGGGTTTTGATTCAAAGGGGTCCAGGCCTTACGGAAGTTCTTCGAGGGAAGAAAAGCCGAGGAGTTTCAGGTCAAAACCCGGCGGTTTTCGCAGCCATGAGGGCCCTCGCCGTGAAGACAGTCGCGCCAAAGCCCCTTTTAGAAAAGCCCGCCCGGATGACGCGGTCGGACGGGGTTCCGGTAGTCCTTTTGGATCGTCGGACAAACCTGTTCTTAGAAAAACGGGTGGCCGATCCTTTGGTGCCAATCCTCAGCGGGGAGAACCTTTTCGGAAAAGCGGTGACAGCGCCTTCCGCGCGCGCCCTGAAGGGCCGCGCAAGTTTGGCAAATCCTATCACCGGGATGGGGACAAGGAAAAAAGACCGTATCGCAAAACAGACAGCCCTGCGTCTGGCCTGCGACCTGATCGCCCCACGCGATATCCAAAACCTGAAGGAAAAGACTTTAAGAAGCCGTTTCGCAAGTCAGAAGGTTTCTCGAAGCCACCAGGGCACGCGCGGGGTGAAGGAGGTACCGATAGTGATCGGTCAAAAAAACCTTTTCGCACCGAACGAAAATCCTTTGTCCAGTCCCGTGTAATAAGCTCCGGCGACTTTACAAAGCCTGCACGGCAGGATGAACCGAGAAAAGATGATGGCTTAACCCGGCTGAATAAATACATTGCCAATAGCGGGGTGGGCTCCCGCAGGGAAGCAGATGAACTGATTAAAATGGGATTGATCAGCGTCAATGGCACAACGGTCACTGAATTGGGTTCGAAAGTAAAACCCGGAGATGTAGTACGATATGAAGATCGCGTACTAAAAGCAGAGAAGCCCGTTTACATTTTGCTGAACAAGCCCAAGGGTTTTATTACAACCACCGAAGATCCTCAAGAACGCAACACCGTGATGGGCCTTGTAGCAGGAGCTTGCAAGGAGCGCATTTATCCGGTAGGGCGTCTGGACCGAAATACTACAGGGTTGATCCTGCTCACGAACGATGGCGATCTGGCCGACAGGCTTACCCATCCATCCTACAAAGCCAAGAAAGTTTATAAAGTGGAACTCGACCGGCCTTTGACAAAAAATGATTTCCAGAAAATTTTGGAAGGCGTCCACCTCGAAGA
>JBGPGZ010000365.1:0-4874 GCA_041484175.1 Cyclobacteriaceae bacterium
GGAGAAACAGCCTGAGCAAGAGTTAATCAAGGCAAAAGCAGACCGGCTGCAGGGATTGAAAGTGGTTGACCGGATTGAGTTGCCCGCCGAAAAGAAGAAAGATCAGCCGGTGGCTTCGTCCGACATCCGCAATGAGCAGAAGAAGCGCCCCCGCAAACGGATTATCTCTCCGAACGAAAGTAACCGGGGTGCCGGCGCCGGTCAGAAAAGACCGCTCCCCCCGAGGACTCAAAAAGCTGAGCCCACTGAAAAGGAAATCCAGGACCAAATACGCGCAACGCTCGCAAAACTGAGCGGAGGAGGCAAGAAATTCAGCGGCGCAAAATACCGCCGCGAAAAACGTCAGGCCGTTTCGGATGCAGAAGAAGTACGGTTCCAGCAGGAGCAGGAAGACTCAAAGACTTTAAAAGTGACTGAGTTTATCTCCGCCAATGACCTTGCTTCGATGATGAATGTCTCCGTCAATGATGTGATCTCCACTTGCCTCGGTCTGGGTATGTTTGTATCCATCAATCAGCGCCTCGACGCGGAAGCGATCACCGTCATTGCCGATGAATTCGGATACGATGTACAATTCACAAGCACCGAGGAAGAGGAAGCTGCACTGGAGGAAAAGGAGCCCGAAGAGGACCTGAAGCCACGCGCACCCATCGTCACGATCATGGGTCACGTCGATCACGGTAAGACCTCCTTATTGGATTATATCCGAAATACAAAAGTCACGGCCTCCGAAGCCGGAGGGATCACCCAACACATAGGTGCTTACGATGTGCTCACCAAACGCGGACAAAAGATTGCCTTCCTTGATACACCAGGCCATGAAGCTTTTACCGCCATGCGCGCCCGTGGTGCCCGCTTGACTGACATTGCCATTATCGTCGTCGCAGCAGATGACGACGTGATGCCGCAAACAAAAGAAGCAATCAATCACGCGCAAGTAGCCGGTGTGCCGATCGTTATCGCCATCAATAAGATCGACAAACAAACTGCAAATCCGGATAAAATCCGTGAGTCCCTGTCGAAGAATAACATTTTGGTAGAAGAATGGGGCGGGAAGTATCAGAGTCAGGAGATTTCTGCCAAGACGGGAAAAGGAGTCGAAGAATTGCTCGAAAAGGTACTCCTGGAAGCGGAATTGCTTAATCTGAAAGCCAATCCGGATAAGCCTGCCGCAGGTTCTATTATTGAAGCATCGCTCGATAAAGGCCGTGGATATGTGGCAACGATCATGGTTCAGGCAGGTACCCTGCGCGTTGGAGACATCATCCTGGCTGGATCCAATCATGGCCGCGTAAAGGCTATCTACGATGACACGGGAAAGAAAGCAAATGAGGTAGGCCCCTCCACCCCCGTAGTAGTACTTGGTCTTGATGGCGCCCCTCAGGCCGGCGAAAAATTCGCCGTTATGGAGACTGACCGCGAGGCCCGGGAAGTTGCCAACAAACGCGGGCAGATCATGCGCGAGCAAAGCATCCGGACCAAGAAGCACATTACACTGGATGAAATCGGCAGACGCCTGGCGATCGGATCATTCAAGCAACTGAATGTAATCGTAAAAGGCGATGTTGATGGATCCGTTGAAGCGTTGTCCGACTCGCTGTTGAAACTTTCGACCCCAAAAATACAAGTGAGTATTATCCATAAGGCGGTAGGTCAGATTTCAGAATCCGACGTCTTGTTGGCTTCGGCTTCCGATGCGGTCATTGTCGGCTTCCAGGTCCGTCCATCCGGATCAGCCCGCAAGCTGGCGGATAATGAGGAAATTGAAATCCGACTTTATTCCATCATTTATGATGCCATCAACGACGTGAAGGCTGCCATGGAAGGCATGCTTGAAAAAGAAATGGAGGAAGTGATCGTGGGCAATGCCGATGTCCGCGAAGTTTTTAAGATTACCAAAGTAGGAACGGTGGCAGGATGCATGGTGACCGATGGCTATGTAAAGCGAAACAATCCGATTCGCCTTATCCGCGATGGCATTGTTGTGTACTCGGGTGAAATGACAGCGCTAAAACGCTTTAAAGATGATGCTTCTGAAGTGAAGGCAGGGTTTGATTGCGGTGTCAGCATCAAGAACTTTAGCGACATAAAGGTCGGCGATGTCATCGAAAGCTATGAAAACCGGGAGGTGAAAAAAGTGGGAGGCTAACAATACTTCAAAAGGAAACTAAAAAAGCCCGGTCTTCATGGACTGGGCTTTTTTATTCTGTAGGAGGTCTCCCGTCAGAATTTTACTTCCGGGGCCTTCTCTGCCCCTTCGGCCGCTTTGAAGAAGCCTTTTTCCTTGAACCCTCCAATCATGGCAATCAGGTTACCAGGAAAACCCTTGACCGCAACATTGAAAATGCCTACAGATTCATTGAATCTCTTACGCGAAACGGAAATGCGATTTTCAGTTCCTTCCAGTTGCGCCTGCAAATCAAGAAAATTTTGATTTGCCTTCAGATCAGGATATTTTTCAACCGTCACCAAAAGTCGGGAAAGAGCAGAACTCACACCATCCTGTGCCTGCTGAAATTGTGCAATCTTGTCGGGTGTTAAATTAGACACATCCAGTTTTACCTGAGTGGCACTGGCCCTTGCCTGAATCACCTTGGTCAATGTCTCTTGCTCAAAATTGGCGTAGCCTTTTACCGTATTTACCAGATTTGGAATCAGGTCCATCCTGCGCTGATAGTCTGACTCTACATCGGCCCAGGTGCGATTGACTTCCTGGTCCTTGCCAACCATGCCGTTATAGGAGCCGACGCCCCACAGCACCACTACACCTAATATAATCCAGGGTATAAACTTCTTGAAATTTTGCATTCGATTTATGGAGTTTTGTTTCCGCTAAGGTAAAGCCAAAATCCTGAATTATTCCATAAAAAAAGACCTCTTTGGACGAGGTCTTTTTTTACAAATTCAATTCTTGAATTCAGGCCACGAGGCTTTTCTCCATCAAAAACTCCGCGATCTGAACCGCATTGGTTGCTGCACCCTTTCGCAGGTTATCGGCCACAATCCACATATTGAGGGTCCGTGGCTGAGAATCATCTCTGCGTAAACGGCCCACGAATACTTCATCCTTGCCCTGCGAATGGATGGGCATCGGGTAAACATTATTCTTGACATCATCCTGCACGATCACGCCAGGCGTGTCTTTCAAAATCTTACGTACCTCATCGAGGTCAAAATCGGTATAAAATTCAGCGTTGACGGCCTCTGAGTGACCTCCGATCGTGGGAATCCTTACGGTGGTGGAAGTTACGCCGATGCTCTGATCATCCAGGATTTTGCGGGTTTCATTCACCATTTTCATCTCCTCTTTGGTATACCCATTGTCAAGGAATGAATCAATGTGCGGCAACGCATTCATGTCAATCCGGTGCGGATAAACTTTAATTCCATTAGTGATTCCCTTTCTTTCCTCCATCATTTGCTGTACCGCGTCTTTGCCGGTCCCTGTTACGGACTGATAGGTCGAGACCACGATTCGTTTCAGCTTGTATTTAACGTGAAGCGGTGCCAGCGCCATTACCATCTGGATGGTGGAGCAATTCGGGTTGGCAATAATGCGGTCATCAATTTTCAGTACATGGCCATTGATCTCCGGCACCACGAGTTTCTTTTCAGGATCCATTCGCCACGCCGAAGAGTTGTCGATTACGATCGTCCCCATTTCGGCATACTGAGGGGCCCACTCGAGCGAGGTTCCTCCACCGGCCGAAAATATGGCGACGTCCGGGGCCAACTTGCAAACCTCCTCAATGCTTTTGATCGTGTATTCCTTATTCTTGAATGTTATCTTCTGGCCAACCGATTTGGCGGAGGCCACCAGGTATAATTCGTCAAATTCAAAATGTCGCTCCTCGAGCACTGTCAGGATTTCCTGACCAACTAGTCCGGTCGCTCCGATAACTGCCAATTTCATAGTAGTATTGATTTTAGGAACTGTAAAATTAATCTTTTTGATAAGACGTAAATGAAAAATTATGGGTTCATCCTGGCCTTCTTTTTTTACACCGGTTTGTCCAAAGCCCAGGTAACAGACGATTTCACGGACGGTGATTTTGAAGCCAACCCTGCTTGGATGGGGTCTGCAAGCCAGTTTATTGTCAACGCGGCCGGACAACTTCAACTTAATGCCGTAGGGGCAGGCGCTTCCTATTTGTCGACATCTTTTGCTTCGCCGATCGAAAATGTCGAATGGCAAATGTATGTCAAGGAGGGTTTTTCGCCTTCCGGCAACAATTACGGAAGGGTTTACCTGGTCAGCGATCACTCCGATCTTACTCTGCCCCTCAACGGATACTACCTTCAATTCGGTGAAGCCGGATCGAACGATGCGGTAGAACTGTTTCGTCAAACAGGATCAATCCTTACTTCTGTTTGCAGGGCCAGGCCTGGTGCTATTGCTTCTTCCTTTGCGATCCGTGTAAAGGTCCTGCGCGATAGTTCAGGTCTATGGAAAATCTTCATCGATTATGCCGGCGGCACCGGTTTTGTTGAGGCTGCCTCAGGGACGGACCTCACCTACACCTCCTCATCTTTCCTGGGCATGCTCTGCGTGTTCACGGCCAGCAATGCGACGAAATTCTACTTCGATGATTTCTATGCGGGACCTCAACAATTGGACACTACTCCCCCTGAACTGCAATCAATCCAGATCAACTCCTCATCTGAAATCTCATTGACGTTTTCGGAAGTTGTCGATGCAGCTTCGGCAGAATTAATTTCTCATTATTCTGCTGATAACAATCTTGGAAATCCGCAAGCCTGCGCTGTTCAGTCCAATGGCAAAACCGTCAATCTTACTTTCGGAAAGGATTTCGTTGTTGGCATTAAGTATTCACTTGCGGTTTCCGGCGTAAAGGATCCCAGCGGAAATACCA
>JBGPGZ010000366.1:0-4861 GCA_041484175.1 Cyclobacteriaceae bacterium
CGGTTTACCCTGACGGATGCCGGCTGCTGCCACCCCACCTTTGATCTATCAAAACAGAAACATCAAGCACTAAAACACTAAGACAATGACACTTAATAGCAGAATTAAAGAAAGAGCCATTAACGCAGCGATGATTGCCCTTTTATTTGTTTCAACAGGAATTTATTCTTGTTTTGCACAGGCACAACGGTTAAAGCCCATCCAACCGGGCGATTATTCAATAAGCCAGGCGGGCATATCCGGCAAAAACATACGTCTTGCTTCAAACACAAACGTCGATGCCATTGCAGTGCCCTTGCACGCGGCGATCAACAGTCCTTATGCTGAACTAAAGCCGGCGCTTGCACCCGATGGTAACAGGTTGTACTTCAGCCGCTCTGAACATCCCAATAATGTGTTCGGGGAAGCAGACATGGAAGATATTTGGTATTCCGAAAGAGACAGAACATCCAACACATGGTCAGACCCCATCCGCATGGGGGGCATTCTGAATAATGAAGGCCCCAATTACATCAACAACGTGAGCATGAGTGGCGATACCCTTATCCTGGGCAACCAATACGGAAAAAAAGGTAAAATGCGGGCCGGACTTTCCTATAGCGTGAATGTTAGAGGCCAGTGGTCGGCCCCTACGCCAATTCAAATTGAGAACGATTATAATATTTCTGACCATGCGAACGCTTTCGTTTCCCTAAAGAATGGAGTTATCATCAAAGCTATTCAGCGGATTGAAACATTTGGCCAGAGAGACTTATATGTTAGTTTCTGGGATGGAGAGGTAGCCACAGAACCAATCAACATGGGTGGTGTCATCAATACCGATCTTGAAGAGGCCTCGCCGTACCTCGCGGCCGACAATAAGACGCTCTACTTTGCCTCCAAGGGACATGAAGGCTATGGCGGATATGACATCTTCGTCACGCGGCGCCTGGATGAATCATGGACCAACTGGACTGAACCCGAAAACCTGGGCCCTGCCGTTAATGGCGCTTTGGATGATGAGTTTTTTAGCATCAGTCATTGTGGAAAACACGCGATCTTCTCCAAACAAGTGAACGTTCACAATGTTGATCTCTTTAAAATCTCGACCGATGAGCTGTTTGGTATACCTGTGAAGAATTATAAAAAGTCTGCTGACAAATTGGACCTGTCGGCTCTTTAAAAAATATTTCGAAGATAGTCAGACATCCGGGTGAGTTTCACCTGGATGTCTGACCGTTTTTATAGAGGCGCTTGCAGGTTCTCAAATTCAGAAAAAAAACAGACTTTCAAAAACTCAAGATCAGTCTAATTAAATACCTCCTTGTTGGGCATCCGTAATGAATAATGAGAATTTGACCAATACAAAAGAATCAAGGATTCCTGAGTTGGTACCCTCATAGGAATCTGATTTAAATTGAATAGTTAAGGCATTCGTCGGGTGGTTAAAAACAACCATTTTTATGGTGCCTTTTAACCAGTACACCCCATCATAATCCTTCATTAAAGCCTCTGGAAAGGATTCGACGACGCTAAGTTGCTCTTTCAATCTTATTTGCCAGTTAAATGTTCACTATCTTCATTCAAACCCATCACCCTGCCTATGTCAAATCAATTCCCTCAAACCAATTATTTCGGCGATGGTGAGCAAGAAGCCACAACGGAGGAATTAAGTAATATGGCTTATAGTGCCATTTCAGTCCTGGTTCTGATTGCTACATTGCTGTTATCAATAGCACTGTTTTTTTTCAGCTAACCCCGACTTTTCACAATGCATCTTTGGATAAAGGGGCCGATCGATTTCATTTTATGGAAGTATCGTATTCAATAAGCGACATGGTTGAGTTGGCCCTCATAGGCGGACTCTTTGGTGCTGCTGGACAAGCTATTCGCGAATGTTTACGACTGGCACAAATGAGGCGCGTTCCGGCGTCCACGTTTAAAATGTCAGGTCTTATAACCAACCTCTTGATCGGTTTTATTGCCGGAAGTCTGGGGATTTCCGTTTTGGCGAACAGCGCTGCCTATAAAATCACTCAAAGGGATATTTTCACATTGTTGATCCTCGGATATACCGTTGGCGATTTCATTGAAAGGATCATGAAGGTTTTGCTCTTACAAACGGACCGGACAGACCGTACTCCCGAGCCTTCGACCAATTCGTTGGGAAAGACCGAAGGCAATGGCAGGAATTGATTTTTGAGTGATGAAAACTTAACGTTCGAGAACTTCGAAAGGAAAATACTATCCGGCTTTATTTTTGCAGTTGTTATCCTGATTTTCCTGGGAGCATAATCAATTCATAATTGTGTTCCCACTCTACCGCCCCGACCCGTCGGGGTGGTTGAAACGATTTCAGTTTCCAACTGAATCACTCATTTGGATCGAGTCCCTGTCAAGTTAGAAACTTGCTGCATGCAGGCCGTAAGCTTAAAGCTTGCGGCAGAATGTGCGGTCAGAAGGGTACCCATTATCGTATATTCAGTCTCAATTTGTGTACAGGTGACGAACCCAAGAACTCCGCACGCGATGTTGGACCGATATCTCGTCCCTAACGGGACTTGATTTGTCCCTATCCCATTTTTACCGATATCTCGTCCCTAACGGGACTTAGAGATCAATTCATAATTGTGTTCTTCGGTAATTCGTAATAGCGCTCGACTGCACTATCCGTTACGATGTTTGTAATAATCCACATTGCAGGGAGGCAAGGGAGCATGACCTAAGATAATGTCAGCGGCTTTTTCTGCAATCATCATAATGGGTGCATAGAGGTTGCCATTGGTGATGTAGGGCACTACAGACCCGTCCACAATACGAAGGCCTTCTGTTCCATGCACACGCATCGTCAATGGGTCCACAACCGACATGGCATCCATACCCATCTTGCATGTGCAGGAGGGGTGAAGGGCTGTCTCGGCATCGCGTTTCACCCACTCCAGGATCTCAGCATCCGTTCGGACGACGGGCCCGGGAGATAACTCGCCTCCATTGAATTCAGCCATGGCCGGCTGGTTTAGAATATTGCGCGCACAACGGACCGCCTCCACCCACTCGCGGCGGTCTTGCGCAGTAGAAACGTAGTTAAACCGCAAAGCAGGGTGCTCAAACGGGTCATTGGATTTTATTTTAACGGAACCACGCGCATCAGAATTCATCGGACCTACGTGCACCTGGTAGCCGTGACCACCGGAAGGCGAAGTGCCATCGTAGCGAATGGCAACGGGTAAAAAATGAAATTGAAGATTCGGGTAAGCTATTTCATCATTACTTCGCACAAAACCGCCTCCTTCAAAATGATTTGTTGCAGCCGCCCCGCTATGCATAAAGAGCCACTGAATGCCAATCCATGGTTTGTTCCACCATTGAAGCGCGGGGTAAACGCTGACGGGCTTTTTGCATGCGTATTGCACATAGACTTCAAGATGATCCTGCAAATTTTCTCCCACACCCGGCAGATCCTGAACGATATTGATGCCGAGTGCTCCTAACTCTTTGGCATTACCCACGCCGGACAATTGCAAAAGTTGTGGCGAATTGATGGACCCTCCGCAGCAAATGATCTCTGAAGCTTGAGCCACATGCGTCTTTCCGTCTTTCAGGTACTGAACACCCACAGCCCGTCTTCCCTTAAACAGAATGCGTGTGGCGAACGTATTACACAACACATTCAAATTCTTTCGCGCTTCCAAAACAGGGTGGAGATACGCCCGCGCTGCCGACCAGCGTCTGCCGTTGCGGATATTCCGGTCAAACATTCCAAACCCCTCCTGCTGATAGCCATTGACATCGGAAGTGGATGGATAGCCGGCCTGTTTTGCGGCATTGAAAAAACCTGAAAACAACGGATTTGTGCAAGGACCAGTTTCGAGATGAAGTGGTCCGTTGCCACCTCTGTAGGCGTCGGCTCCTTTTACGCGTGTTTCAGAACGCTTGAAATAAGGCAGGCAATGCGCGTAATCCCAGGAACTCATCCCCGCGTCTTGTGCCCATTTTTCAAAATCCATTGGATTGCCGCGAATGAAGATCATTCCATTGATGGAACTCGAACCCCCCAGGAGTTTACCGCGGGCATGATAAATTCTGCGCCCATTCATAAAAGGCTCCGGCTCCGATTGATAGCACCAATCGTACCGCTTGTTGCCGATTGGAACGGTAAGCCCTGCGGGCATATGTATGAAGATGTCCCACAGCGAATCCGTGCGGCCAGCCTCCAGGACCAACACTTTGTGATTAGCATCTGCGGTCAGTCGGTTTGCTAGCACACAACCTGCTGAGCCACCTCCAACAATAATCGTATCAAAAACATTTCCCATTTCAGAACGGAGCATCGACGCTTCCTAATTCAACATATATGCTCTTGACCTGTGTATAATGATGGATTGCAGAAAAGCTGTTTTCCCGGCCAAAGCCGGACTGTTTGTAGCCGCCAAAAGGCAATTCGATGGGCGTTAT
Organism: Cyclobacteriaceae bacterium; assembly: GCA_041484175.1. Taxonomy (GTDB): domain Bacteria; phylum Bacteroidota; class Bacteroidia; order Cytophagales; family Cyclobacteriaceae; genus ELB16-189. Next base: position 4,435 of record JBGPGZ010000366.1, read on the forward strand.
GTTATAATTATTGATCCAGCATGTTCCGGCCTCAAGATGGTGTACCACGCGGTGTCCGCGTTGAATGTCTTTGGTGAAAACACCTGCCGCCAAACCAAAGGGGGAGTTGTTAGCGCGCTCCACGACTTCATCTTCCGAATCAAAACTTAAAACGGACATAACCGGCCCAAAGATTTCCTCCCGGCAAATCGTCATGGAGTCCTTGCAATCAGTAAATATCGCAGGACTCATAAAATTGCCGGCGGAAATATCACGCTGCTTGTAGTCAATTTCCAACCGATTTCCTCCTGTTACAAGTGTTGCCCCTTCAGTAACACCGGATTTGACGTAGTTCAATACTTTTTCCAGATGCCCGGAACTAATGAGCGCACCCATATGGGTTTCCGGGTCGGATGGATCGCCCACTTTAATTTTTTTTGCCCGTTGA
>JBGPGZ010000367.1:0-4846 GCA_041484175.1 Cyclobacteriaceae bacterium
CCGGTTCGTAACAATGGCGGTGGACACTACAACCATAGCCTGTTCTGGACGATCCTGGGACCGGGTGCAGGTGGAGCACCCAGCGGGAAATTGGGTGACGCCATCAATGCCGCTTTTGGCACTTTTGATGAATTCAAAACAAAATTTGCCGCCGCCGCCACCGGAAGATTTGGATCGGGCTGGGCCTAGCTGGTCAAAGACAGTTCGGGAAAACTAATCATTGGATCAACTCCAAACCAGGACAATCCATTGATGGATATCGCTGAAGTCAAAGGTACTCCGGTCATCGGACTGGATGTGTGGGAACACGCATACTACCTGAACTACCAAAATCGCCGGCCGGATTATGTGGCCGCCTGGTGGAACGTGGTCAACTGGAATGAGGCGGCTAAGCGGTTTGCTTAAGCCATATTGATAATTAACAAATAGTGGGCTGACCTGACGGTTGGCCCACTTTTTTTCTTCCTAGTCGCATAGAATCTGCCAACTGGAGCAGTCGGGCTCGTCTTCAACGATCAGTGGTTCGGTATCATTAACGCCTTGCTTGCTTCGATCAATTTCTTATCCAAGGTCCAGACTTCCAACTTATTCATCCTGGCTGCGACCAGGATAGCACAATCGATTAGTCCGACCCCCTTTGAATTCAGCTTGTGTTTGTATGACAATTTACCTGCATGAATGAGCAATTGAGCTTCATTGACCTTCATGAGGTCTTCCCACAAATCGATGATAATTCTCTCTTCCCGGCTGCTTTTTATGCCTTGAAGCAATTCTCCAAAAACAGGACTCAAGGCTATAATGTTGCTATTTTCTATTTCGCGAACCATAGCCAGTTCGATACTTTCATTATTTTGTCGCAGGAATTCAATCCAAACTGACGTGTCGACCAGGATCATGCCTCCCGGTTGAGTTTTCGAATCTGCGCGGCGGAATAGTACTCACGAAAAATAAGGGGTTGACGCTTTATCTTCTGAATCGTCTTGTTCAATCGCTGGCGCGAGGCAAAATCCTCCAATGCGATAATGATGCTTTCTGTTATCGTAGTAGCTCCTGTGAGCTTTTTCACCTCATTAATCAATCCATCAGGTATGAGAGCAGTAACTTTCATAAAAGGGGGCAATTTCCGCAAATATACGATGGCCCATCGTATGAGGCAATTTTTTTTCGCAACATTGAAATTAATAGTTGAATAGGTGCTAATTTGCCGCGATGGAAAGTTTTGTCGTTTCTGCGCGTAAGTACCGGCCGTTGGGGTTTGAAGAAGTGGTGGGTCAGGACCACATCACCACAACGCTGAAAAACGCGATTGACAATAACAAACTGGCCCAGGCCCTCCTTTTTTGCGGTCCGCGCGGCGTGGGCAAAACAACCTGCGCGCGCATTGTGGCCCGCATGATCAACGGTTTTGAAGAAAAAGCCGAAGTTAACTCGCTCAATATTTTTGAGTTGGATGCCGCCTCCAATAATTCAGTGGAGGACATCCGCAACCTGATCGACCAGGTCCGTTACCCTCCGCAGTTTGGAAAATACAAGGTCTATATCATCGACGAGGTTCATATGCTGTCCAATGCCGCCTTCAATGCTTTTTTGAAGACGCTGGAGGAGCCGCCCTCCTACGCTATTTTTATTTTGGCTACGACTGAAAAGCATAAAGTCATCCCGACGATCCTCTCCCGATGTCAAATCTTTGACTTTAACCGCATCCAGGTTTCCGACATCGCCCGTCAACTAAAGAAAATTGCGGATCGCGAAGGAATAAAAGCAGACGAAGAAGCGCTTCACCTGATAGCCCAGAAAGCGGACGGCGCCCTGCGTGATGCATTATCCATCTTTGATCTGATGGTGACATTCTCTTCGGGCCACCAGGTCACCTTCAGCGATGTTCTCAACAACCTCCACATCCTGGATTTTGATTATTATTTCAATGTGGTCGATGGCCTCTTGGCAGAAAATGCGACGCAACCCTTGCTCCTCCTCGATGAAATATTGCATAAGGGGTTTGACGGGCACAACTTTATTACCGGGCTCAGCGATCATTTCCGCAACCTGCTGGTTTCGCAGGATGCCCGAACGGTCAATCTGTTGGAAGTGCCCGAGAGCATCCGGAAAAAATATGTGGATCAGGCAAAGGCTGCACGGCCGTCCCTCCTGCTTTCATGGCTCAATATCGCCAGCCAGTGCGATATTAATTATAAGAGCAGCCGGAATCAGCGGCTGCTGGTAGAACTGGCATTGATGAAAATGGCGAATGTCAACGCGGTTTTTAGAGCCCCCGGCTTCGCGATGGACCCGGAAGTTTCATCCTCCGATGCAACAGCGCAAGCTGGATTAAAAAAAAAAGTGAATTAGAATCTGCTGCTTCCAAGTTCGAAAGGCTGGAATCAATAGCAGCCCCAACATCCTCCCCCACGACAGTTCCTGCGACGCTTCCCGCCAAAGAAAATGGACGAACCAAGTCGACGATCAATTTACAAAACGCATTCAAAGGCCAGTCCAAAGCTGAAGAGAAAAAAAAGGAAGAACTTGCCGTGGAAACGGTCACCAACACGCCGGTCATCCTCAACGAATTAAGACACGTGCTCCAGGAATTCGCGGAACTTCGCAAAAATCAACAGGCCGAGTATCATCTCCTCACGCGCAATTTTTCATTTGCTGAAAACGTAGTGACGCTGCCCCTTTCCAATCCCATCGAAGAACCACTCCTTCAAAGCATCAAAATGCAACTGACGGCTTACCTCCGGGACAAGCTCAATAACAGCAGTATCAGCGTGAGGGGAATGCTCCAGGAAACTGAAGCCAGGAAGGTAGCCTACACCAACAAAGAGAAGTTTGATCACCTGGCTGAGAAAAACCCTTTACTAAAAGAGTTAAAAGAGAGGCTCGGGTTGGATCCTGATTTTTGACTTTGCACTCCTCAACGGTGATACATTCAATCCTGAATTGACCAAACTCCGACCGGGATTTATGACCATCCGGCTTTGTGACCTCCGGAAGCCGGCCGGTGGCCAACTCACTCTTTCGCCAACCGGCCCCGCCGACTGGTAAGAATAATCCATGTCTTCAGCTAGACTTTAACGAAGATATTTTTCCGATCCATGACCCACCCAACCATCCAGCAAGTAAGCATCCAGGTTATTGCAAAAAAAAGCGAACCCATATAATCGCCGGCCAAAGGCTGAAAAATAGATGCGTAACTCCAGCGATACAAAGACTCACCCCCGACGCTAAAAAAGTAAAGTAAAGTCACACCCAATTCAGAAACGAGGTAAAGGAACAACGCATTTCTTCCAAAAACTTCGAAAAAGTAAGTCCAGCGACGGTACTTTAGAATTTCAATGATGTAAATCAAAATTGGCAGGATCAAGAGATCGATGCCCACCGTACACAACACAAACGAACTCGTCCATAATTTTTTATTGATTGGAAAAACTAAGTTCCAGCCCAAGGCAACAAAAATCATCATAGCCCCAGCCATGGAAAGCAGGGCGATTGTTTCGTAGGTATTTCCTTTTTGTTGAATCAGCCGTCCTGCAAAATACCCCGCAATAACATTCACGATCGCAGGAAGGGTGCTTAAGATTCCTTCCGGTTCAAAGGCAATCCCTTCGCCGTGGTGCATGTGGTTCTCACCCAGAACCAGTTTGTCAAGCGCTAACCCCGCATTTCCTTCTATCGTGAAATCTCCGTAGGCATAGAGGATAAACCAGTAACTAACCAACGCTGCGATGCTAAAAAAGATCGCCCCCTGTTCTTTCAAATAGTGCAGAACCAGTGATGCAAAGAAATACCCCAACGCGATGCGTTGGAGCACGCCAAATATCCTCGTATGGGCGATGGGTGAAAAGACCCACTCATGTGCTTCGTTGCGCTCAACAAACGGAAACCAATACATGAGATATCCCAACAGGAAGATCAGGAGGGTGCGCTTGAAAACCTTCCTAAGAAAGGGTCCGTTCCCGAGTAAATCGTATTTGACCAGGCTAAAGCTCATGGCATTGCCCACCACAAACATAAATGTGGGGAACACCCAATCCGTAGGCGTAAAGCCGTTCCAGTGCGCATGATGCAAGGGTGAAAAAGTAGTGGCTCCATTGCCAGGCGTATTGACAATGATCATCAGCGTAACCGTAATGCCACGAAGTACATCCAGCGACAGATATCGATTCGATTGCATCACAGGAAATATACAACCTTTTAAAATAAAGAAAACAAAGCCTGACCCAATGGCTGTCCGATTTATGATCCAAAGCTATTAACACAACTGATGGAGAAGTCAATGTCTTCATCGCTCAAAGCCGCGGACACGAACCACGATTCGAACGGAGAAGGCGGCAGGTAAACGCCCTGTTTTAACATATGATGGAAAAACCGTTTGAATGTGTCATTGTTACCGGCAGAGGCTGTACCGAAATCCACGACTTCCTTCTCACAAAAATGAATGCTGATCATGGAGCCAAGGCGGTTGACGACCAATGGAATCCCCTTTTTCGTCAGGGCTCTCTTCAGACCGTCTGCCAGGCGCTGCGTTTTACTTTCAAGCGTTTTATAAATTTCCGGATTCTTCTGAAGGATGGAAAGCGTGACATGGCCGGCTATCATTGCCAGTGGGTTCCCCGAAAGTGTCCCGGCCTGATAAACTTCACCCAAGGGAGCAATTTTGCTCATGATGATCTTCTTACCCCCAAATGCACCCACCGGCAAACCTCCACCGATTATTTTTCCAAACGTTATCAGATCAGCCTGCACGTCAAATAGCTGCTGCGCACCTCCCTGGGCCAACCGAAAGCCGGTCATCACTTCATCGAAGATCAGCACAATCCCAAATCGGTCGCAGAGTTGACGAAGA
>JBGPGZ010000368.1:0-4820 GCA_041484175.1 Cyclobacteriaceae bacterium
CTCCAAATGAAATCCCCAATCCCTTCGCTGATTTAACCAGGTCAGAATTCTTCCGGATGAAATTGTATTCCTTCGTCGCCTCGTCCAGCGTTACGGAAGTAATGGCATTATTTCGAAACGCAACCATCCGGCCGAACTTATTCTGCGAGGCCAGCTCAAATGCTTTGACGCCAAAGAGCAATGCCAGGATGCGGTCAAACGCAACCGGCCCTCCCCCCCGCTGGACGTGTCCCAGGATCGTCTCCCGGATTTCGGCTTTGCATCCGGCATCCTTCAGCTGCCTGGAAAGCTGATAAGCCACCCCTCCGAGCCGGACATGCTCTGATCCCTTTTCTCCTGCCGATGCTGTGATGGTGCCTTCTTTAGGCCGGGCTCCTTCAGCGATAACAATGTTGGCGAAGCCTCTTCCTTTTTTGTAACGCAGGTTAATGCGTTTCACAATGTGCTCAATGTTGTACGGAATTTCCGGGATCAAACAGACTTCGGCTCCGCCGGCGATGGCGGTATGCAATGCGATCCAGCCCGCATCACGGCCCATTACTTCCATGATCATCACGCGGTGATGGCTCTCCGCCGTGGTGACCAATTTGTCAAAACTGTCCGTTGCGATTTGCACTGCAGTCTGGAACCCAAAGGTCATATCGGTGGCGGAGAGATCATTGTCGATTGTCTTGGGTACGCCAATGATCGGAATTCCCTTTTCATAAAGAATTTTCGAGATTTTTTGAGAGCCATCGCCACCGATGTTGATCACCGCATCGAATTGAAGCGCCTTTAGTTTCCTGACCAGTTCATCCGAGCGGTCTATAAATCGAGTCGTGCCGTCGGGTTGTGGAACCGGAAACTTGGTGGGATTATCTTTATTGGTGGTCTTGAGAATTGTACCGCCCTTGACATGGATGCCGGCCGTCAGTTTATTGGTGAGCTTAATAATTTCCTGCGGTTCTTTCAATACACCGTTAAATGCTTCGATGCTTCCGTACACTTCCCAGTTTTTTTCCTTGCGCGCGCGTTTGGCAACACCCCGGATCACGGCATTAAGTCCGGGGCAATCACCACCGCCGGTGAGAACAAGGATTTTCTTTTTTGTATTCATAGTGAGCAACTTAAATTTCTCTTGGCTAGCCTGGTTTTTCCGCGGCTGCTCGTTTCAAGCGGTCGTTAATGGCCTTGCCGATTCCGGTATCCGGGACCTCCTCTGCCAGGATGATGTTAACATCCATTTTATCGAATTCGCGGAGGGCGGAAAATAGCTTTTGGGCCGCCTCTTCCAGGCTTCCGCGGGAAGAGAGCGTGATTTGATGTCTCTTTTCCACTTCATGAAAATCATCGGTCCATGAAAGGATCCCTACGCCCTTGCTTCCGAATTTTTTTAAAAGATCGGAAATATTTCCGAGCACCAGTCTTTTGGAGGGCGAATAGTGACTTATTAATTGGCCGGGCGTTTTGGGATTTGCCGTGGAGTGGGTTTGGATCTTTATTTTTCCAATCGCGCTTTCAATTTTCTCAATACCAAGGCCGCCCATTCTGTAGATGACGGGTTGATCTTCCTCGAAGCCAAGAATCGTAGATTCAATTCCCACCTGACATGGCCCACCATCGAGAATGTAGCTGATCTGTTCTCCAAGCTGCTCATTGACATGCGACGGCCGGGTAGGGCTGACATACCCGAATGGGTTTGCGCTTGGCGCGGCCAGGGGAAAATTCAGGCGTTGAAGAAGTTCCTGTGTAAGCGGATGGTCCGGACACCTTATGGCCACGGTATCCATGCCGGCGGTGACCAGGTCTGGAATAATTTCCTTTTTCGTGAGGACCAGGGTCAGCGGTCCCGGCCAAAAAAGCCCTGCAAGTATCCTTGCTTTTTCGGGAATGGATTGAACCAATTCATCGGCCCGGTCAAACGCAGCTATATGCACGATCAACGGGTCAAATTGTGGTCTGTTTTTGACACGGAAGATCGTGGCCACCGCTGAGACGTTGAGCGCATTTCCGGCTAACCCGTAAACCGTTTCGGTCGGAATGGCAACAAGGTCCCCTGCTTCGAGAAGCCGCTTTACTTTGTCGATGTCTTTGCCGATTTCTGCCATTTCACGCTAAGTTGCAAATTAAATCAAGAAGCACGCCCTGCGAAATCTTCATGATCGTGTTTTTCAAATACCACTCAGCCGCGACCGCCTGTTTGCATATGGAGGGTCTTCTGTATCATCCTCAAGATCGATAGATTGTGTCCGGTGATATCCCCGATTTCATCCATCTCAAACCATTTCAAGTCTATTGACTCTTCGCTGATTTTCAGCGAATCCTGTTCACAAGCCTGCACAAGAAATCGGACATCAAAATGAAGATGGGAAGGAAAATCGCCTCGCCGCGGGATAGGGTGAATGTCGAGATCGAAGAACGAAGGTTTCAGCATATTGAAAGTGTGCAATCCGGTTTCTTCCTCCGCTTCGCGCAAAGCCACCTCCAGCACGTTCTCATTGCCATCGGCGTGACCGCCTGGCTGCAGCCAACGGCCTAGTTTGGCGTGCAGCACGAGGAGTGTTTTGGAAAAATCATCGTTCACAATCCAGGCCGAGCCGGTGATGTGGCCGGGGAGGTGGTCGCGGTAAAAGCTCCTTGGATGATCCAGCAATTGAAGGAATTTTATTTTATGATTTTCCTCTTCGACAAAAGGGGATGAGTAAGATTTGATCGTTTTGATCAGGGAGTCTCGCGTCATGATTGAGTTAATTCATAGGATTGTTTGATCCAGTGTAAGATTTGCTTATTAACTTCACTGACCTTCTCCAACCGGACAGCATGCGCGACCCTGTTTTTTGATTGACGGAGCGATTTGAAGATCGGAAATTCATCGATTTGCTGATGAAGATAAAACGTGATATCAACAAAAAGATTTTTTGGTTTGACCCACAGAAACGTGCTGGAATGCTTGAAACAAATTGCCTGGCTGGCCACGCTGATTTGCATGGCCCCAAGTTTCTTTGAGCTTGTTAGCAGTTTATGATAGATTCGGATGGATTGGGGGGACTTTCCATAGAGATGGCTATCCAACGAGAGCCTGACACAACTATGGCCTCGAACCCTGATTTTGAAATTGCGCCCGCATTTCGGACAAGTCCACATTGAAAATCACTGGATCACTACCGTCGATTTGTTAAACTTTCCTTCTTCCAGTTTGCCAATTTGTTCCCCACCTCCCGAATTGTCTTTGTCGCCCTTGCGTACCAGTACAAAATAGGCGACGGGTTTAAGGCCTTTGAACCGGACGATGCCTTTTTCGTCGGTGGTCGCTTCCGCTGCTACGTTGGTTTCCTTCTGATAATCCTCCTGTTTTTCAAAAAGTTTCACGGACGCTCCTGCAACGAGATTACCCAATTCATCGCGCACCGTCAGGATAAGGGTTGTTTTAAAGGGCGGGTTGATTGCCGAAGCCACAGAAAACAGGGTTATCAGGGCTGATACTCCAATGACCTTCTTCATAAATTTATCAGTTGATCTTTGCATAGATAGTCAAAGTGGTTCAAAAATGAAAGGCATCCTTGATAGGATGCCTTATTGTAAAGTGCCGTTTCTTTCAGCGTGGTTGCTCAGGTTCGACTTCTCTCGTTTGCCTGTTTTGCAAGCCTTCCGGGTGCTGCTCACCGCACCAATACTACCCCGCCATGTTGTTCCTGCACACCTTTTTCAGGCTGGAAGGCACTCACATACTTGATCACGTAGGCGTACATTCCTCCTGGCAAAGCCTGGCCGCCGTTATTGAAATTGCCATTCCATTTGAAGTCCCGGTCACTAGCCTGGTATACCAACTCACCCCAGCGGTTGTAAATAAAGATCTTGAAATCATCCGTGATGAAGAAACTGAAAACATAGAAATCTCTATTGGGTCCCTGGCTGCTCGAGGGACGGAAGGCCGTGGGTGCTACGATCTTTGGTATGCATTCGTTTTTCACGTCCGTCTTGTCGGAGGCAACACATCCAAAGGAGTTGGTTAGATCTACCTGGTACAATCCTTCACTATCTACCGTGTACACGCGGGTGGTGTCCCCCAGCGTTAATTGGTTCTTAAACCAGTTATATCGGGCGAAAGGGCCTGGATCAAGATCAACTTTGGCAGTGTTGGGGTCTTTGTTCTCAGGATTGTTGCAGATCACCAGCTGATCGGGAAGTTTTCCGGCAGGTGAGGGGAACTTGAGAATCTGAATTTGTGCGGTGGACGTACAGGAAGCTTTGGAGATCTTAACTTTATAAGTTCCTTCTGAAGTTTGGTCAAGGGTCGCTGCCGTTGCACCTGCGATGGCATTGTTATTCAAAAACCACGCATAGGTTACGCCGCTTGAATTGGTCGAGGAGGTAAGTGTAAAAGGTTTGTTGTCATCACAGGCCGGAGAGGCTGTTAGGATGGCAGTAAGAAGCCCAGCCACCTGAACAGGCTGCTGTGCGGAAATGGCCGTGCATCCCGTTTGTGTGTCGACCGTCTCTACTGAATAAGAAGCCCCATTTTCGGATGCGCCCAGGGCGATCTGTTGTCCCACCAGGGCGGGTTGAAGTACTCCTCCCTTGTACCAGCGGTAGGTGAAAGGTCCTGTAGGCGATGCAGTGAGAACGATCTGCGCAGCGCAAGGCGTGCTTTGCACAAAGGTCGGAGTTATAACAGTCTTCAGATCAACCGTAATGCTTTGCGTGCCTGGACATCCGCCGGGGGATGCAGTAACCGTATACGTAACGATGCCGGCACCGGGAAGCAACTGGATCGTAGGTCCCGACGTTGAGCCTACAATACTTCCCGCGACATTCGTGGTCCATGTGTAATTGCTTGATCC
>JBGPGZ010000369.1:0-4816 GCA_041484175.1 Cyclobacteriaceae bacterium
CAAAGTCCAATGTTTAAAGTCCCGGGAATTTAGAACTTAAGTCCTGAGGCCTGGGACTTGAGGCATGGGACTGAGAAATGTTTTGGTCTGGATTGTAAAGGTGAGGTCATTTTGAGGGGGAGAAAACCCGATCAGAAGCGGGGAATTGCGCATTTAAGAGTATCCAATGGCCGATTATCAAGCAAATGTGGCGCTGATATTCGATGCTGGACAAAGACGAGGTTTGAATCGGTTAAATTCGTAGCTTGGCCGCTCGTCAAATTAATTCCCATGAAGAGGGGAAACCAACGGGTACACGATCCATTACCAGGGGGGGCCGCCCGCGAACTTCCGTTGCAAGGTATCCATGCCCAGCCGCCTGCCGTTAGCTTTGTCATTGACTCCAATGGCGTATTTACGCAATGGGAAGGCGTTGGCCCAAGTACCATGGGATTGCATCCGGGCCAATTGGTTGGCCAATCGGCATTCGAATTGTACCGTGACCAACCGCAGGTGCTGGCGGACTTTCAACATGCACTGCGCGGCGAACTTGTGACCGGCGAGATTCCGATCGAGGGAACGACGTTTGCCACTCGTTATTCGTACGTCAAGGATCAAGACGGAAAAGTAACCAGTGCGGTCGGCATTGCTTTTGATATCTCCGAAATGAAAAAAGCGGGTGAGATCACGCGCAAAAACGAATTCCGCCTGCGCACCCTTTTCGACTCAGCGAACGATTCCATTTTTACCATGGACAATCGCACGTTTATTGATTGCAATCCCGCGACCCTTCGAATCTTTCAATGCACGCGCGAACAAATCGTAGGTCAAACGCCGTACCGATTCTCGCCACCTTTTCAACCGGACGGCCGCCCCTCCGAAGAATCAGCCATGGAAAAAATCAATGCAGCTTTGAGCGGCTCGCCTCAGTTTTTTGAATGGCGGCACATCCGTTACGATGGCACACCCTTCGATGCGGAAGTTTCACTCAACCGTGTTGACGTAGAAGGAGAAGTGACTATTCAAGCCATTGTGCGTGATGTTAGCAGACGCAAAATGGCAGAAGAGGAGAACAGGCGGCTCGCGCTGGTTGCCAACACCACCACCAATATGGTGATTGTAGCCGACGGCGCCGGCAAAATCATTTGGACAAATCCTGCCTTTACGCGGATAACGGGTTATGCGCAAGACGAGGTAATCGGAAAGAAACCGGGAAATCTATTGCGAGGACCCGATTCGGATGAAGTCGCCGGCAAGTTGATGAGTCAAAGGATAGCCGCCGGCGAGGGATTTAAAGATGTTGAGATAATAAACTATACCAAAGAGGGAAAGCCCTACTGGGTATCCATTGAGGTGCAACCCATTCTTGACAAGACAGGAAAAGCCGTACAGTTCATTGCCGTCGAGAGCGACATAACGGAACGCAAAGTCAGCCAACAGTCGCTGCAGGACCGGAATGAGGCGCTGATCAAGATCAATGCCGAACTCGATCGGTTTGTCTATAGCGCTTCGCATGATCTTCGCGCACCCATTTCCTCTTTGCTCGGGCTTATAGAAGTAGCGCGTTTGGAGAAGAACGTCGACAACCTCGCACAGCTTCTCGACCTGCAGAAGAAGAGCCTGCTGCGGATGGACCGTTTTATCAAAGACATCGTCGACCATTCGCGCAATACGCGCCTGAAGGTAGAGCCTGAAAGCATCAACTTTCAGCGCATGATCGATGGAATATTTGAGCAGCTTCAATTCATGGAAAATGTCGACCACATCCGAAGGATTATAACCATCGAACAGGAAGGTGCTTTCCATACATCTTCGACCCGCATCGACATCGTGCTAAATAATCTCATTTCCAATGCCATTAAATATGCCGACCTTCAAAAAGGGGATCCGTACCTGGAGGTAATCGTAAAATCCAACGAGCAGCACGCAGAGATCCGTGTTCGTGACAATGGTGAAGGCATCAATTCGGAGGCAATTCCAAAAATTTTTGACATGTTTTACAGGGGGTCCGGAAATAGTTCAGGTTCAGGGCTGGGACTATATATTGTAAAAGAGGCTGTCCAGAAAATAGAAGGCTCCATCACGGTAAAATCGGAACATGGATTGGGTACCGAGTTTGTGGTGGATATTCCCAATTTAGCCAACTAGAATGGAGACACCAGTAAACACCTATGACGCCATTGTTATCGGGTCGGGCATTTCGGGGGGTTGGGCGGCCAAGGAACTTTGTGAAAAGGGATTGAAAACCCTGGTGCTGGAACGCGGGCGCGATATCGTACACAATAAAGACTATCCTACGGCGACCAAGAATCCATGGGAATTTCCTCACCGCGGAGCCATGACTGCGGAATTCCTGAAAGAGAACCCGCTGATCACCAAGGCAGCCGGCTTTGCCGAAGACACGGCACATTTTTTTATAAAAGACAAGGACCATCCCTACATACAGGAAAAACCATTTGATTGGATCCGGGGGTACCAGGTCGGCGGCAAGTCAATAATCTGGGGTCGCGCGTGTCAGCGCTGGAGTAATTTTGAATTTACGGCACCCGCCCGGTTTGGATATGGGATTGATTGGCCTATCCGTTACGAAGAAATTGCCCCGTGGTACTCTCACGTAGAACTCTTTGCCGGAATCTGCGGTAACAAAGACGGGTTAGAAGCCATTCCCGATGGAGACTATCTGCCTCCTTTTGAAATGAATTGCGTTGAAAAAGAATTGCAGCAAAAGATATCAGCACATTATAAGGACCGTTTTATGGTGCATGGTCGCTGGGCACAACTTACACAACCGGGTTTAATTCATCGTAAACAAGGACGTGGCCAATGCCAAGCCCGCGATTTGTGCATGCGGGGTTGCCCTTACGGAGGGTACTTTAGTTCCGTATCATCCACATTACCCTGGGCTCAAAGTACCGGCAACCTGACCATGCGGCCTTTCTCGGTTGTGCATTCCATTTTATATGATGAGCACAAAGGCAAAGCTTCAGGAGTCCGGATCATCGATGCGAATACGTATGAGTCGATCGACTATTTTGCGCGTGTCATCTTTGTCAATGCCTCGGCACTGAACTCCAATCTTGTTTTGTTGAATTCAATATCGCGACGATTCCCCAACGGCCTCGGCAATGACAATGGCCTTCTCGGAAAATATATTGCATTTCACAATTACCGCGGTTCGGTCGAGGCTTCGTACGATGGACCGCAGGACAAATATTATTACGGACGAAACCCGACTCAACCGATCATTGCCAACTTCCGGAATCTTCATAAACAGGATACTGATTTTGTAGGCGGGTATTTGACGTTCATGGGAGCCTACCGGTCGCAGGGAGACTTGGCCGAGCGGCAGGAAGAAATCGGCGCTCATTATAAAGACGCCATGACGGAACCGGGTGGCTGGAGTGTTTTCATGTATATGCAAGGGGAAACGATTCCAAAGGAAAGCAATCAGGTGAGCCTCAGCAAGAACCAGAAAGATGCCTGGGGGATTCCGCTGCTGGTCACTACGGTGGACTATGATCTGAACGATGAGAAATTGCTGAATGATTTTTTGACACAGAGTGCGGAAATGCTGGATAAGGCAGGATGTAAAAATATTCAGCAACATGACAACCATTGGGCTCCGGGCCGCGACATTCATGAAATGGGCGGCGTGCGGATGGGCACCGATCCAAAGACATCCTTGTTAAACAAATGGAATCAGGTGCACCAATGCAAAAATGTCTTTGTTACCGATGGGGCCTGTATGACCAGTACAGGGAATCAAAGTCCGTCAATTCTTTACATGGCCCTGACGGCAAGAGCCGCCAATTATGCTGTGGAGCAACTAAAGAAGAAGAACCTTTAGCTAAGTCCGATCACCGATCAAAAGGCAGAATTGCTTACAAAAGCGATCTTTTTACTATCCGGCGACCATGACGGAACATTGATCGTTCCCTGGCGTCCATACGGAGGGGGTTTTCGTCTGCAGATAGTCACAGATCTCCTTTTTCAATTGCCCTTGTCATCGAGTTGACGACATCATCCAATTTATCGGCTGCCTTCTGAAGGTGTTCCAGATAAACTTTTTCTTCTTCTTTCAATTCGATGGTACGCATTAAATTGATCAGCCCCAAAATACTGGCAACAGGGGCGCGCAGTTCGTGTGCGTTGATAAAGGCATATTCAGCCAGGGCTTTGTTTTTCTGCTCCAATTCCCTGGTTCTGTCTCTCACCAGCATTTCCAGGTTTTCGTTAATACCTTTGATCTCTTCGGATTGGGTTTGGATCTTTTCACTCTGTGCCTGAATCTCTTCAGTCTTCATTTGTATTTCCAGCGTGCGCTCGTGCACCTTTACTTCCAGAAATCGCTTGTCTTTCTGCAATTTTCGCTCGCGGTATCGTACGTAATTAAAGGCAAGAAAGCCTATCAGCACGGCACTCAAAATATAAAACCAGGTTGTCCGCCAGAAAGGCGGTAGGACCACAAATTGAAGGGTCTTTTCACCGGCGTCTTTGAAATCGGCCGTGTCCGAAACTTTCAAGCGGAAAATATAGGTGCCCGGAGGGAGGCTCGAATAGGTGACCGAATGATCGTGACTGCTAATCCAATCGCGGTCGTAGTTTTCCAGCTGGTATTCGAAATTGAGCGGCAGGGGGTTTTGATACCAGAAGCCCAGGTATTTGATAGTAATATCATTTTTATCATAACTGAATCTGAGATCCTGAGAAATGTCAATTGCCTGATCAAATATGTTGAGTCCCTGGATGTGGGGCAATGGAGCGGTGACTGCCTCCGCGTCATCAGCTGAATACTTGATGATTCCCCCGTCGGTCCCAAAAAATAGACCACCTTGAC
>JBGPGZ010000370.1:0-4801 GCA_041484175.1 Cyclobacteriaceae bacterium
GTAAGTATCAATTCAGCAGCTGTAAAAAGGCCAGTCCTTATCGATCAACTGACAAAAGCATTTGGATCACAGTGTATTGTGCTGGCTATTGACGCACGAAAAATCAATAACCAATGGACGGTGCACACGCATGGCGGAAGTGAGGTTTCAGAAAAGAAACTTTTTTCCTGGGCCAAAGAGGGTCAGGATCGGGGGGCCGGAGAGATTCTCTTCACCAGCATGGACCACGACGGTACCAAAAATGGATTTGCCATCGATCCATTGATGAAGCTTCATCAGCTGCTTGACATACCGGTGATTGCCTCCGGAGGCGCGGGCGCGCCGCCTCATTTTGTCGATGTTTTTGTCCTGGGCAAGGCCGATGCCGCATTGGCCGCCAGCATCTTCCATTACGGTGAAATCACCATCCCCGAACTAAAATCTTACCTAAAAAAAAATGGAATTGCCATAAGAAAATAATGCCTTATGATTGAACCTACCCAAATCAATTTTAAAAAACTTAATGGCCTGGTGCCGTGCATCGTTCAGGATTCAACCACCGGCGTCGTTCTCATGCTCGGGTTCATGAATGAAGAAGCGGTTTCCAAAACGACACACGAAAAACGGATCACTTTTTTTAGCCGCAGCAAGCAGCGACTCTGGACAAAAGGCGAAACCAGCGGAAACTTCCTTGAAGTAGTTGACATGATCCTGGATTGCGATCAGGACACCTTGCTTATCAAAGCAAAACCAAGCGGCCCCGTTTGCCATACTGGGTCCGACACCTGTTTTGGGGAAAGGAACCAATCCAATGGCCTTTCTTTCCTGGAAGAAATCATTAAGGAAAGAAAAAAGAATCCCAAGCCAGGATCCTACACCAATAGTTTATTAGATGCCGGCATCAACAAAGTAGCACAAAAAGTAGGCGAGGAAGCCATTGAACTGGTAATCGAGGCCAAGGACAATAATAAGGAGCTGTTCCTTAACGAAGCAGCCGATCTGATGTACCACTATCTGGTTTTATTGGCGGCCAAAGGCCATTCGTTGGGTGATGTAACGGACATTCTGAAACAGCGCCACATCAAATGAAACTTGTCAGAAGGATTCCTTCTGAGAAACCTGAAACTTGATTCCGGATGAATTGTTCACCCCGCAGTCTCTTGCGGGAACTGTCACCCCGCAGTCTCTTGCGGGGTTATCTCCCACCGTCCTTTTTTCCCGTAACAATTTCGCTTCTCTTCGGATACACCTTCAGGTAGGTTAGTTTATAAATGATGGTTTTGTTGCCTTTAACTTCTGACTTGACCCCTTCCAGGATTTCGGGCTGTAAATCCTGTGTAAAGGTGTACGAAACTGGTTCGCCTTTCGGGCGGTAGTGTTTGTAAATAAATCCACCACCCTCCGAGAAACTCTGAAATTCCCCGATAATGGGATAATGCGGTGCACTTTTGGCATTCAACGAAATCTCCAGGTACTCCCTTTTTGATTCGGGCCAGTCTTTGATGATAGCAACCTTTGCATAATTTTCGCGCCGGCCTATTACCTTCTCTCTTTCAACCCTGGACAAAAAGCCTTTTCCCTTTTTTGTAATCGTACAGGATACTTCATAAATTCCCTCCATGGGTGCGCTTGGCTTAAAATCTTTACCCAGGTAACGTTTTAGGACGTCTTCAAAATCAATTTGTTCATACGGGGACGGCTTCTGGTGCTTCACGGATTGAATCGTGTTGATGTGAACACAAGCACTCAGCGTCAAAAGGAAACCCACACAAGAAATCCGGATCGCAGCAGACATAGACAATTCTGTTAATTCATTACTAGCAAAAGTCGCTCCACGTTGCTCAGCAATTTAAATCATTCAAAATACAATATCCTCATATTCATTTTTCACACTCTTGCGGCATGAAAGTCTCCCACGCAAAGCGGCCGGCTTAAACATCGATTTGCCCATCAACATCCGAACACACTCCTGAATACCTTCGGTAATAGAAGGATGAGGGTGAACGCATTCTGCCAATTCTTCAATACCCTTATCCATCGAAATCAAAACGGCCACGGCCTGGATAGCACTGGAGGCCTGATTTCCAACAACTCTCATACCCAAAATCTTCATAGAATCATCGTCGGTAACGAGCAATTTAATAAACCCCTGGGTATTTCGCTTGGCGATGGCCCGTGGAATGCAACTGTAATCCAGCGTTACGACGCGGTAGTCTATGCCCTTCTCGCGTGCCTGAATTTCATTCAATCCAACACCGGCTACCTCGGGGTTCAGGAACATAATGTTGCTTATATTTTCATAAACCAATTTTCGTTTTGGTTTTCCAAAAATCTTTTCCACCGCATAACGCCCCTCGAGCTCTCCTACGTTCACCAATGAAATATCCGCCGTTAGATCCCCGACCGCATAAATGTTTGAAATATTGGTTTGGGTGTCGTTGTCTTCGATGCCTCTTTTCGTGATGTTAATCTCCACCTTATCGTCCCATAGTTCTTCGAAGTTCGGGATGCGCCCAACGGAGACCAGCGCCTTCTCTACATTAAAGATACCCTTCCCTCCATCGTTGTATTCCAACTCGTACTCCACCCTGCCATTCTTGATTTCCATACGAACCAGTTTGGAGTTGCGGTGAATCAGGACACCATTGTTCTCCATATTGCGTTCGATAATGTGCACCACATCGGCATCTTCAAAAGGCAGGATGCGGTCGCCCTTGTCTATGAGGTGGACTTTTGTCCTGCCAAAACCGGAAAAGATGGTCGCATATTCGCAACCAATCACCCCGGCCCCAACGATCACCATACTCTCAGGGAATTCCTCCATGTCCTCGATACCCTCGCTTGTCATCACAATTCGCTCATCGATGGGCAACTCTGATAAATAGCGGGGCCGGCTCCCCGTGGCAAGGATGATATTATCGGCCCATACGACCTCACGTTTCGCCCCGTGTCCGATCTCCACTTCGTTTTGGCTTAACAAGCGCGCCACGCCCGTCCTGAATTCCAATAAATCGGAGTAGTTGGTTTCGCGCAAGTGATCCATGTGCTCTTCGAGCATCGATTTGCGTTCTTGCACTGCAGACTTTACTTCGGCCTGTATTTCCCGGTAGATAACGCCGGGCGCCTGTATGTTAAATTTTATCAAACTTTTGCGAAAGGCTGAAGTCTCACGAGACAACTCCCACCAGGTCTTTGAGGAAAGAGCACCATTGGTCACGCCCGCCCCCCCTACCTTGTTTTTTTCAATCAACAGCGTTTTCTTCTTGAAATCAAGAGCCCTCATGGCGGCCGCATATCCAGACGGCCCCGCCCCAATTACTACCAAATCAAACTTCGTCATAGATTAAAGCCTTAAATGTTAAAGATAGAAACTCAAATAGCCATTATCAAAGCCTCTCTGGCAAATGTGGTTCATCGCCAAACTCATCCACTGTTTAAAAACAAGGAAATGTTTAGTTTTGAAGAATTTATGATTGCCTGGAGGATCGACTTCGTTGCTACTCTTTATATATACCGGACCGGCTTCATTGATGACCAAACAAAAGCTTGTAATTCATGCATGAGATAGTTGAATGGGACAAGCAGTTATTTATATGGCTAAACGGTTTTCACACACCGTGGCTTGATCCCGTCATGTTGCTGGTCACCAAAACCGCTTTCTGGTTACCATTGTACTTCGCGCTCGCTTATCTGATCTTTAAGAACTATCGCAAAGAAGGATGGCTTGTTTTGGCCGGTGTGGGCCTTGCCATATTATTGGCCGATCAAATTACAAGCGGCCTTATGAAACCCCTCTTCGCTCGCCCGCGACCTTCCCATGAACCAAGTCTTGCAGGGCTCGTGCATATCGTAGACGATTACACAGGAGGCCAGTATGGCTTTGCGTCCAGTCACGCAGCCAACACCTTTACGGTTGCCTTGATCGTATGGCTTGTCTTAAAACAATTCTACCGCTGGATTGTCTTTATTTTCCTGTGGGCAACTTTGATGACCTACACGCGAATTTATCTGGGCGTCCATTATCCTGGCGACATTCTGGCCGGAATGATGGTAGGATTGTTAAGCGCGTGGACCGGTTTCCGGTTTTACAAATGGTTAACTCATTTGCGCAACAATAGAAAGAATCCGACCGTTTCGGCCTGAAGTCTCCAGAGGTCGCCTGCGCTGGATTTATTTGCTAGCGGACGTGCCCAATAATTTCTTGATGTACTTTCCAACAATATCAAATTCAAGATTCACCGTATCACCTGGATTCATTTCATGAAAATTGGTATGCTCATAGGTGTAGGGAATAATCGCCACCGTGAAACCGTTATCCCGTGAATTGAAGCAGGTGAGACTCGTTCCATTAATGGAAATAGAGCCCTTTTCAATGGTGATATTTCCCAGTCCGGAGTCGTATTCAAAATCAAAAAGCCAACTCCCGTTTTCATCCTTTACGGAGGTGCAGACTCCAATTTGATCCACATGGCCCTGAACGATGTGCCCGTCGAAACGGCCGTTGTTTACCATACTGCGCTCCAGATTGAGTCGATTTCCGGTCCGCAGTTTTCCGAGGTTGGATTTTACAAGGGTCTCTTCAATGGCAGTCACCCGATGGGCGTTGCCATCCGCTTGGATGACCGTCAAACAAACGCCATTGTGTGAAACACTTTGATCGACCTTCAATTCCTTACTGATCGGGCTTTCAATAATGAAATGAATGTTCGTCCCTTCCTTTTCAGTCTTACGAACCGTTCCTAATGCTTCAATAATGCCTGTGAACATACAACCCGGCGTTATTATTTATTGGGTTAAGTGCAATAAACAAAAATAGTCGGAA
>JBGPGZ010000371.1:0-4798 GCA_041484175.1 Cyclobacteriaceae bacterium
ATATATCCCCGCCCGCCGAAGCGTTTCGCGTAGGCAGGGGTCCAACATCGCCAATACCCTCCACTGAATGATATTCCGTTCCTACGGAACTCGATAGGCTTGACTACTCGTGGTTACCAATATTTCGTTCCTAACGGAACTGGAAAGAGAATTACGAATCGGAAAAAAACAAATTGCAAATTGAGCTCAGGCGTCCCGTAGGGACGCGATATCGGTAGACTGGAACATGAAAGTGTTCAAGTCCCGTTAGGGACGATATATCCCCGCCCGCCGAAGCGTTTCGCGTAGGCAGGGGTCCAACATCGCCAATACCTGCCACTGAATAATATTCCGTTCCTACGGAACTCGATAGGCTTGACTACTCGTGGTTACCCATATTTCGTTCCAACGGAACTGAATTGATCATAGCCCACCTAGATAAAAAAAAGTTGATTTTAATTCAAAATATAGACCGATCGGTCTATATTTGCACCCATGCTAACCAAAAGCGACCGGACCAGGCAATTCATTGTAGAGCAGGCGGCTCCTTTGTTCAACAAGCAGGGATATGCGGGCACTTCTATGCAGGATATCATGGATGTCACAGGGTTGGCCAAGGGGGGCATCTACGGCAACTTTGAAAACAAGGACGAGATCGCCGCTGCCGCATTTGACTATTCCTATAAAAAAATGAGGAAGGAGTTGGGGGCCGTGGTAGTGGCTGAGAGAACGGCATCTGGCCGGCTGATGGCCTTGCTGAATTTTTACAAAAACTATACAATTTCTTCTACCGTGGAGGGGGGCTGTGTGCTCTTGAATACCGCCGTTGATGCCGATGACGCTTATCCGTTCCTTAAGAAAAGGGCGAAAGCTGCGTTGGCGGAAATGCTCGGTTTTCTAAAAGGATATTTTGAAATGGGTGTTGCCAAAGGTGAGTTTAGAAAGACGATCAAACCACAACAGGAAGCAGAAAATTTCTTTTCCATGATTGAAGGGGCGATCATGATGGCGAAGGTGTCGGATGACCCTGCCTTGCTAAACAGGATATTGAGTGGCCTAAAGGACCATATAAGGGATCATGTACTGATCAAATAGATGAAATCTAAAGGTATGCAGAAATTATCATTGGCGCGGAACGGCACGCATGGAGTTAAGAACGAAGACCTCATCGCATAACATGAAACTTAATTTTCTTTCAAAAATAATAGACCGATTGGTCTAAAAATACGTATGAACCAAAAAATGAAAGCCATGAAAACCCTCGAAATGACACCTGAAAGTGAAGCCGTTATTCGCTTCCCCGATTGCGACCCGTTTCATCACCTCAACAATTCGCGTTACCTCGATTATTTTCTCAACGCGCGGGAAGATCATTTGATCCACCACTATGGGTTTAGCATTTATCAGTACACCCGCGAATATAGCCGGGGTTGGGTAGTTGGGATGAACCAACTAGCCTACTTCAAGCCCGCGCTGCTGATGGAAACGGTCATCATACAATCTACACTATTGCAAATTCGCGAGAAAGACATCCTGGTGGAAATGAGAATGTTGGATAAGGAAAAAACGATGTTGAAAGCGCTTTTGTGGTCAAGGTTTTACCACGTGGATCTGGCAAGTCAAAAAAGCGTCCCCCACAGCGAGGAACTCATGTTGTTTTTCAAACCATTGTTAAACCCGCTGGAAGGGAACCCTGTGTTTGAAGAAAGAATGGCGCAGTTGAAAACCTTATCGAAGTGAAGTTGGTCTCAGGCCTCGCCCGACGAAGCTGTTTCAGCGTAGTCGGGTCTCAGGTTTCAGGTTTCAGGTCCAATGTTCAAGGTCCAAAGTCCAACGTTTCTCCGAATGAGTCAGGAGTCCTTTGTGCACGACTGAAAAACTAAATTCGCACGACTAGATCCTTGAACTACGGACTCAAACTCAAGACTCAAGCCAAAGTCATCCCTCTCTTTCCTTCTTCGCGCCCTCCGAATTCACGGCGGGCGCATCAATCTTGATCAAGGAGTGAAAAACAAAGGTGATCCCCAATCCCAGGAGACATCCTACCACAACGGCAAGGACGCGGCTCATGGCGGCGTCCCAAAGATGGGTGCCTTCCTGGTGCAACAGGATAATGATCAAAGCCGCCAAGGTGGACCGCGCTCCTCTATTGAGTTTGAGACGGTCACAGGCAAATAAGGACACCGCTACGCCTCCGGCAATATTCCAGGGAACCGGCACTTGTAAAAACAAAATCAGGATCCCCGTGCTGGCGCCGACTAGGTTTGCTTTGATCCGCGTAATGGCCAGCTCCAACGCATCTTTTCCTTCCGGAGAAAGAACCAGGACCACTGAAATAAGACTCCAGGGATAGTCGATCCAACTGCCAAAAAAAAGGGAGAGGAGGTAACACAGTAACACGCCCGTTACACATTTTGCGCAATAGATCAGAAGATTTTTATTGCGGAGAGACATTGGTTAAGAACAATGATGGTTATGGAGGAAGTTAATTCTTTCTTTTAAGAACAATTTGTTCGGACATTTTTGCTACCAGCAGCGCATAGAAATCTCTTAATGTCGGGTACTCGTCTTCCATAAAAAGGGTTTTGTAAATCTGAAGGTTATTCGTTACGAAAATGCGGTTACCGGTTTGAAAAATGCTGAACGTGCATTTTATCGCGTTGTCTTGTGTTCTTATTATTTTCGACTGCGGCAATTCCTCGACAACAAATCCTTCGGGTATGGTGAACGCGCAGAAGAAAATGTGCTCTGCGGGAGTTCCAAAATCAATGGGATATACCCGTTTGTCAAAGATGAACGGATTTGTCTCTTCCCGCAACGCAACAAAGGGATTAATGTACATCAACGCTCCAGCCCGGGTGGTCACATCGTTAATGACCACTTCATACGCTTCTGTAAACGGCTTGCCCATCTCCCCGACATTTTGAATCTCACTCTTTTCAATTTGCCATGTCTTGTCACGCAGAAAATGCTTGATATACGCGTCTTTCCCCTTGACTTCATAGTCCCGACGGGCATCAAGCGCATCATACCCGCCCCTGTCAAATACCAGTTTCCCCTGAAGATCCCCATTCTCGTTGATCTTCAAATCTCCATTTACCGTAGTACTCGCCTTGGTAGTGGAATTGATTTTAATCCATCGGGGACCAGGTTGGTCAATCACAAAGCCATCGTAGTTAAGGCATCGTTCAGGCAACACATCATACGGCAGATATTTTTCGGTGGCATCCAACATTAAAGAATCACGATCCAGGGAAACGAGACAAATCACGTAGTCAAATTGACTTAACGACGGAAATTCTTGCAGGACAAAGCCGTGGTTGCGGGTGCTCAATAGTACCATGTTTACTTTCAGTCCGGCTTTCGCCAAAAGGGATCCGAGGATAAGGTTGATATCCCCTGAGCTTCCTGTCTTTTTTTCAAAAACTGTTTTAGGATTGTCCGCGATGAAATCAAGTGTTCCATCCCAGTGGATGCTTTGCTTGACGTAATCGGAAATCACTTTTATTTTTTGTTTGGGATCACCTATTCCGGCGGTGAGTTCGTCCACTTTCTTTTGCAAAGAAGTGTTCTGGGTGACAATATTTCCGAAAGCGTCGCTATCCATGAGCCTATTGTTGAATGTTAACCAGGAATTGAACGCGGGCCAGAAATTGATGGTGGATTTATAGATCCCCTGGTGAGGCATCAGCGGCTCTGACTTGAACGCGGGGACGTCGGTGATTATCCATCGTCGATACCGGTCATTGTGTTTTGTTTCGTAATCCGTGATCTTGATAGTACCCCGGATATCCGATTTAAATAACTCGGCGGGGACATACATTGCATATCCGCTCCACAGCGTTGGGATTGTACTTTGAAAGGACCAACTTGGTAAATAAAGGCTGCTTTTTATGATTGCGTAACTGTATTCAATCACCGAGCCTTCTTTCAGATTAGGAAATGTGAATCCGATCTCATCCATCGACTTGCCATACCGGCCCTTGAAAATTGCGTCGTCACTTAATTCCGATTTTACGATCACCCCGTTCTCCAGGGAATAGGATGCCCCTTTGAGTTTTGAAACGGAAGATCGTTCAGCAATCAGCTTGACATTTGCCCATTCGTCATAGGCTTGTTTGCTAAATATTTTTATCCGTATGTGCCGTCTGAAAAAACCTCCTTTTGCCGAGCTTAGGTTAATCCGGGTTTCGCCTTTATCGAAGAGGATGACGGCGGGCGCCGAAGGATCGGGAGGATAGCTTTGCATTTTCATCTCCTCCATCGACACGACTCCGAATTCTGCGGGCTCCTGCTGCGCCCACGCAGGTCCCGACACGTTGGGGTAAAGACCGAGCAAAATTATCGGAATGAAAAACTTCACCTTCATTCTGTACGCTTCACGCATGCCTAATAATCAATCACATTACCTTTTTCATCCCACATACCCATTATGCTACTATGCTTCCCATCGTATTTTGTTTCTTTGAATTTATTTCCACTTCTGTAGTATTCAGTCCAGCGACCAGTTCTATTTCCATCATTATATTCACCAACCAGCAAGGGCCTACCTTCGAATGAGTACTTTGCATAGGGTCCATTTAGAAGGCTGTCCCTAAAAGATAGCTCCTCTTTAATGAGACCCTCTGAATACCTTAAGATTCGTCTCACCATCCAGCCATTATTATTAAAATATGTAGTGGCACCCCTCTCTATTCCATTCATAAATTCTGTCTGGCGGGTGATTCTATTCAACGAATCATAATATTTCCATGTGCCATCCTTTGCGCCGGTTTCGTCATAGTTGCCTTCTGAAAACAAACTACCATTCTCATAGAAG
>JBGPGZ010000372.1:0-4755 GCA_041484175.1 Cyclobacteriaceae bacterium
AGCGAAATTGGCAGAATCCCGTTGTGTCCATTATGGTTCTTTGTGTTCTGTGTGCCGAAGCACTTCGGTGCGCAGGCACAAAGAACACGATGAACCACAATGGACACAAAGAATATAGGGCTTGTTGGCCTCATCAATTCAATTCCAAGATCAAAGCAGTCTGGGCCGGCAGCTTTATTTTGCCGACGTGCGTCAGAATCTCACCGGTCAATACATTTGTCGCCCCGGTGTGCGCCTTGATATTTTCTGCAAATCGCTTTGTGTCCAAATCTTTTTCCATGGCATTGCCATTCATCACCACCATGATGGACTTACTATCGTTGTGGCGGAAATAGACGTAAATGTTATCCTCCGGAATGTAATGGGTCAGTTTTCCCTCATGAATGACCGGTTGATCCTTTCTCCAATTCAAGAGTTTCTTCAGATAATCATAGGCATCCTGCTGATCTCCGGTGCGTCCTTCCGGAAGAAATGCATTCACTTTATCCTCATTCCATCCACCCGGAAAGTCCTTCCGGATATTCGGATGATAACCGCCGTCTCCGTCCATGAGCAACTCGGTTCCATAGTACAGCTGGGGAATTCCCCTGGTCGTCAGCAAAAACGCAATCCCCATCTTGAATTTGTTTTTGTTTTTCCCCACCATTAAAAAGAAGCGGGTCATATCGTGATTATCGAGGAATGTGAGATTTTCATTGGGGTTTGGATAGTTAAAATCCTGTACCAACAGATTGTAAAGTCTCGCAAGACCGGTGTCCCATCCTCCCGGCTCCGTCAGTGCTGCAGGGACCGCCGCATTAAAAGGAAAATCGGTTACGGAGGGCAGGTGTGATTGGTATCCATCCTGGTTCTTCATACCTTTTTGCCAGTAAGCGGTGATGGGAACGGAGTTGATCCAAACCTCGCCCACCATCTTGAACCGCGGATACTCCAGCGTTAACCTTTCCGCCCAACGCGCCATGAACTCCTTGTCGGGATAGGGATAGGTGTCCATACGAATGCCATCTATTCCGGCGTACTCAATCCACCAAAGCGAGTTTTGGATCAGGTAAGTCGCAAACAGCGGATTCGTCTGGTTGACATCCGGCATGGTCGTGTCAAACCAACCGTTGCTCATCAAATGCGTATCATACTCCGCCCTGTACGGATCGGAGATCACGGCTCCCCGGTAATTGGAGCGCGTGAATTGCGGAAACTGATGGACCCAATCCCGCTCGGGTGCGTCATTTACGATCCAGTGTTCATTGCCGATGTGATTCAGCACCATGTCTTGTATCACCTTGACCCCTTGCCGGTGACATTTTTCGATAAGCGACACATATTGATCATTGGTTCCGAAACGGCGGTCAACGCGGTACAGATCGGTGATGGCATATCCATGATAGCTTTCCCGTTTCTGATTATTTTCCAGTACCGGATTGAGCCACACGGTGGTCACACCCAATTCCTTGATGTAATCCAGGTGATCGGAAATACCTTTTAAATCACCACCATGCCTTCCCATGGGCACGTCCCTATGTGTACCCTGATACATTCCCGGTATTGAATCATTGGAGGGGTCACCATTGGCAAATCGATCCGGCATAATCAAGTAAATCACATCGGCGGGGGAAAAACCCTGAATGCGGTTTGGATCACTTGATTTGCCTTTGAGCTCATAATCATATACAAATGTTTTTTTGCCTGCCGTGAAACGCAGTGGCACTTTTCCGGCTTGTGCCGCAGAAGATATTTCAAGTGTCACAAAGAGGTAATGGGGGTTCTCAACACGGGTCACTTTGGAGAGATTAACGTCCGGATATTGTGCCGTTACCTGGTAGTCGGCGAGCGCAGCCGTGCGATCATGAAAAAGTATCTGAAGCGTTGGGGTTTTCATCCCCACCCACCAAAAAGCCGGCTCCACATGTTCGAATGCGGGGCCCTTTTGCTGGGCAAATACACCGAGGATCGGACCGAGACAGAAAAGAAGAATTCCAGTTTTTTTCACGACCGTTTATTTTAATTAATTATTTCTTCATCAACCTTGTCCGATACGTTTTTTCGGACGTACGAATCTCAACAATATAAAGTCCTTGCGGCAATTCCCTGATATCCCAGGAATTTTCAGAAACCCTGACTGGAGTGGTCTTAATAGCTTGCATTGATTGCAGCGACACCGTCAGAATTGGAATGTTGCCGGACTCAACAAATAAAATATCCGCAGACGGATTGGGATACACCGATACTTTTTTATCGCTCGCCCCTTCAATTCCAGTGATCAGGTCTGTCTGATTGGTGATCCGGACGTCCGTAAACAATTTATACCCTCCGGCTGCCAACGCAATGGCTTGAGATCCGCTGGTCACTTCTAACGTTGCTCCCGGCGAATAGTAATCATACCACGTGCCGGTGTGGGGAAAAATAACCGTGGTTGTTTGGGCATCGACATTCATATTCGCGACAATCTGCACATTCATCCGGGTTGAGTCGGCAGGCGTTGACGTGTAGGGTTTGTTCTTGATGGTGATTTGCTTTATCAATGCAGTGCTGGCAGGGATCGAAGCTTCACCACCTGTAAAAACGCTGAACTGTTTTCTTAACCTGTTCAGGTCTGCAATGTGATTGAACAGGTTTTTTCTGGCGGGTACGCTTTCATAGCTCCACAAAACGGGCTTGCCCGAAATGCGGCAGTTTTGATTGATGGACCCATCGGCACATCGGTTGATACTTTGATCATATCCAAGTTCACCAAATTCCCACAACATCTTGGGTCCGGGCACGGTGTAAAACAATACACTCGCCGCCTCCATTCTTGCCAGGGCGATGTTCATTGATTTTGTGTTATAATTTCCCGAGGCGCTTCCAAACTGAAGATTTTTGTACATCAACCTTTCCTCATCGTGGCTCTCCATGTACCCGATCGCGTGCGGGGCCGACCAGCCTTTGTTGCCATAATAAATGCCGCTGATATCCGATCCATCCGAATAGCCCATCGTACTCTGGTTATACGCGAAATTAAAGTTCTCCCACAGCATCATTCCTTTTCCCTCCGTTGACCGGTATTCGGCCAACTCTTTTTCCTCAGCATTGGCAGCGAAGTGTTCAAGGATCACATAAGTATCCGGCGCATAAGACCATATCTTGTCCGACATCCGTTTCAGGATCGCTATCCTCGAGCCATCATAAGCCGACCAGGCATTTACGTCGGTGGGATTATGCTGTTGTGTAAAGCCTTTCGCAAGGTCAAACCGAATGCCATCCACCTTATAATCGTGTAGCCAATGATAGTTTACCGTATCCACGTATTGCTGCGTATACTTGCTTTCGTGATTGAGATCATAAAACACGCTAAAGGGATGCGGCGCGTCGACATTGAACCAGGGGTTATCAGGTCTGGGCTTCTGCGTAACAAAATCGTAATACATCAAGACGTAAGGGTTTGGCAAATCCTGTTGATTCAAAACGATATCGAGAATAACGGCGATCCCATGCTGATGACAGGCGTCAATAAATTCTTTCAGTTTGTTTTTTGTGCCGTAGTATTTATCGGGGGCGAACATAAACGTGGGATTGTATCCCCAGCTGTCGTTCCCGTTGAATTCCGTTACGGGCATTAGCTCGATCCCGTTCACGCCTAGTCGTTGAAAGTAACCGATCGTGTCAATCAGGTTTTGGTAATTACGGTTGTTGCTGTCAAAAAAGTCGCGTACCAAAAGTTCATAGATCACGAGCTTTTCCTTTTCAGGTCTCTGAAAGCTTGGCGTCTGCCAGGTGTAATCAACCTGACCCGTTTGTAAAACAGCAAGTCTGTTAAAATACCATTCGTTATGCAGTGCCGACGTCGGGTAAGCCTTCAAGATCGGATAGGAGGCAGCAGGAATGTATTGATCGTCGGGGTCCAGGATCTTGTCTGCATAAGGATCGGCGACCTTGAGCGATTCATCAACGAGATATTGAAAGGCATACTCAACGCCGGAAGTAAGACCTGTTACTTCAATCCAAAAATGCTCGCCGTCCTTATTCATCCGGTACGACGGTAGCACATCCCAGTTGGTAAAGTCCCCCAGGGCATAGACCGATGTTTTACCGGGTGCCCAAAGACACAAGGTAGCCCGCGTGTTGTCAGGTGAATAGTTTATACCATCAATGATCCCCGGTGGACGCACTAATACCGGGCTATCACCGGAAATAATATAGTTAAAGGAAATGGAACTTGAAGATGAGTTCGCCGTGGCCGTAATTTTCACCGTGAAATAAGGAAGGGTGTCGTCAACCACAATTTGGTAACTGTAGTCCGTCAGACCGGGTTGAGCGTCGACTTGCACATCATTGATAAACAACACATAGTCTGCCGCAACGGGCGTAGCTGCATGCACAGAAATGACATCGCTATTGGATACAAACAATGGTTGTTGCGCCGGTGCCACCAACTTGACCTTGAACGTGCCATCCCAAAAGGCTACGACAAAATCAGAAGTCTGGCCATTGGCCCAATCATTTCCCTTAAGCAAAATTCCCATATGGGCTGCGCTGCTGATGCTGGCTGCAAAAAACGCGTCGGGGGTAAACGTCAAGGTGAACAAGGTCTTGCCGTTGTCGAGGGACTTCACGAATTTGGCTGGGTCTGTTGCCGATGAATTACTGGTCGATGGATTTACATTTGATTTGGCATCGGGTCCGTTGGGTATCCATACCCACGCCCATGCAGCCGTTAAATTTGCCAGAGAAGTACCCGTCACATCATAGGTCACCGTAATGGGTGTGTTCGTCTTGAAA
>JBGPGZ010000373.1:0-4755 GCA_041484175.1 Cyclobacteriaceae bacterium
AACGGCGCCAGAAACTGGATCGGTGATTTCGAGTTCGTAAGCTTAATGATTAATTCTGCCAATTCAATAATTGTATAATTGACGTCATTCCCGATGTTAATCACATCGTTGATCATCAACTGGTCCTGAAGGATCTTGTAAGTGCATTCTGTGTTATCGTCAACATAACAAAACGTCCTGTTTTGTCTTCCGTCCCCATAGATGGTAATGGGCGAATTTGCCAAAGCAGCCTTGAGGAACTTGGAAATCACGAAATCAGTGCTTTGCTTAGGTCCGTACGTGTTGAAAAAACGAAAAATAGTATAATCAAGTCCGTACTCCTGTTGGTACGCCTTACAAAAAGATTCGCCCACGTTTTTTACAACGGCATAGGGCAATCTTGAATTAAGTGGCGTCGTCAACTCATTTTGGGGCAGCTCAACAGGTTCCCCATAAACTTCTGATGAGCTTGAGAAAAAAACACGCTTAACTCCGGTATTTTTGCTAAGATCCAGGATGTTTTTAATGCCCTCCAAATCCCTCAATACCATAATCGGGTTCTCCAACGTTCGTCGAACACCCACAACTGCAGCATAATGAAAAACAAAATCAAATCGATTGCTGATCATGATTTCAGCTATGTCGCGATGCGTGTTGACGTCACATTTTATAAACGTACACTTCGGATGCCGTGGCACATTTGATTTATCTCCCGTCAAAAAATTATCCACCAGGATAACCTCGTGGGTATTGTGCGATAATATATTTTCAGCCAACGAACTGGGAATAAAACCGGCACCCCCTGTTATTAATATTTTTGACATACTGTTCAGCGCGACGACCTCAAAGTCTTTAAAGATACATGTTTAAACCCTGATGAAAACGGGATTTAGTTCATTCCAAAACTTCCTTTCTCCTTCCGACCGAATGATTACAAACCGTTCATCGGCTAAACTTACCAATTTCCAATCAGAACGGTTATCAGTGATGACTTGCAACCGATCCAAAGAACTTTCATGCATAAGTCTTTTTGCCACTTCATGCTTCCGCCCGGTCAGGTCGGTTTCCAGGTAGCCCGTCGCTATCCCTTCTTTCCATTCCAATTGAGAAGACACAAAACTGAATTTGCATTCCTGGGCGATCACCCTGACAACCGGATCGATACTGGATGAAATGAGCACTACCATATCCACGCTGTTTTCCGGCAAGAGTTGAAAGGCCTTTTCGTTGGCCCTGGCTATCAGAAATTCATGATAAAATAAATGGGCCAATAACATTAATTCCTCGTTAGACTTTCCCCCCAGCATTCTTAGTACGGAGCTGCGTACGATATCCTTCCTCATGATCTTACCCGCCAGAATCAAAAAATAAAAAACGGGGGATTTCCTGTCGGCCAAAACAGAAAATAGAAAGAATCCAAGGGGGCCTCCTCTTTTCGAAACGAACCGGATGAAATCGAATGTTGTGTTTGACCGGTACAGCGTGTCGCATACATCGCAAACAACTAGCTTTTTCGCATTCATGCCGTTGGCTTTTGCGTCAGCGACGAAGGCGGGGAACACATCAAAATCAGGGCGATCAGGTAAAAGGGCAAAATCGGGATTTTGTAGCGTGTCAGAGAACCGAAATTATAGGTTGAAACACCCGCACCAAACGCAAACACGAGGGCAAACACAAGACAAAATAAAACCTCCGGGGAACTCCAGTTGTGCAGCATTCGCCCACCATACCGCAAAAGGCAATAAATCGTTATGAAAAACAAGGCTGTGCTTTCAAGGGAAGACAAGACCATTAGTACATTGCGTATTTCCCATGGATAAGGACGGAACAAAGTAACATTAATGGCTTGCGGAGCAAGGGTGAGCATGCTTGAGATTGAGCCATCCAATTCTCCGAGCGTATAGCCCGAGCCTGCATCCTTGCCGGTCCAAAACCGGATATCGTAAGCCGTAACGCGCGAGGTCTCTCCCAGATTTTCAAGTGAATACTTCTTGTCCCCCTCCCCTACCTTGGAAATAAAAAAATAACTCAAGGCAACGATGACAATTACCGTAATCGGCAAGAACATGATTTTGAGAATGGTAGGTCTGATGCGATCAAGATTGGCCGTGGAGATCCAAAGAATGACCGCCGGAAGAAACGCCTGAAGAACAAATTTCCGTATTGAAAATATACAATAGACCGACAGCAACAATATTAAGATATGCCCAAGGTTGACCTTACGTTGTAAAAACAGGCGGTTGATTTCGTAAGTAACCATGCCAATGCAAGCGAGTGTAACCGTATCCTTTAATAGTCCGGAACCCCAAAAAATGACGGAAGGAACAAACAAGCTGGCCATCGCTAACCAATGACTCCTCTGCGGAAAGCGATTATGAAACGTTAGAAAAAGCATCCAGCCACCGGCAAAACTCAACACCGCAAATAAAACAGCCGTTGCCGAATATGTAGAAAAAGTAAGCAGATCAAACAAGAAAGCAAGGCGGATAATAAAATACGATTTTTGATCCCGGAAGTACCAGATCTTATCAGCGTACTCATACAGGCCGGGATCATATTTTCCGGTAGCGAACAGCAGCTTCAATCCCTTCGAGGGCGAACTCATAAACGCTTCCCAGATCTGCCTGCTTCCGTGGGTGTGGTATATAAATGTATCTCCGCTGTTATAGTAAAACTGATAAATCAGGCCCAGGGCAATTGCACCCAACATTTTGAGAATCAAAGCCGGGAAGAAATATCGTCGATTTATCTCGTCGGTAACGTAAGGCCTGATCAGGTAGGCCGCCACAACAATGATAATAATGAGTAAGGGAGTGACAATGAAGTCGCGAAGGTCCATGAGGAGTCAGTTACCGATTTAAAATTAGTCAATATTAATGCGCGGTGTAATATCTTGCATTATTAAATGCCGGCTTCATGCTGTTTAATTCCTTTCAGTTTCTGATCTTCTTTCCTGTAGTCACCCTTATTTATTTTCTGCTTCCTCACCGATTCAGGTGGATCCATCTGCTGGCGGCCAGTTGCCTGTTCTATTGTGCATTCATACCCATCTACATTTTGATCCTTTTCTTCACCATCGCCATCGATTTTGTTGCCGGAATATTAATCGAGAATGCTCGTGGGCGGTCACGGAAATTCTATTTACTCATGAGCTTGTCCGCTAATTTGGGTGTACTTGCTTTTTTTAAGTATTACAATTTCTTTGTTGATAATGTAAATGTTTTTTTTCAAGAAATTCATCTCGCAACACATCCGCTGCCGTTGTTAAGTATTATCCTCCCAATCGGATTGTCTTTTCACACCTTCCAGGCAATGAGTTACACCATCGAAGTGTATCGCGGTCATCAAAAAGCAGAACGGCATTTGGGGATCTACAGTTTGTACGTGATGTTCTATCCTCAGTTGGTAGCCGGCCCGATCGAACGCCCGCACCATATGATTCCTCAATTCCGCGAAGAGAAGCAATTCGATTATCACGAGGCGGTTTCCGGCCTTCAACAAATGATATGGGGGCTCTTTAAAAAGGTCGTGGTGGCCGATCAATTGGCAATCTATGTCAACTCTATCTACAATCATTGGGAGCTCAACACCGGCTTCACCCTGGTTTTTGCAACGTATGCATTTGCCTTTCAAATATACTGCGACTTCTCAGGTTACTCGGACTTGGCGCAGGGCTCTGCGCGCGTCATGGGGTTTCGGCTGATGGACAATTTCGCGTTGCCTTACTTTTCCACCAGCATAACCGAATTCTGGCGACGGTGGCATATTTCCCTTTCAAGCTGGCTGAAAGACTATTTGTACATTTCGCTGGGGGGTAATCGAAAGGGCGAAGTGAGGACATACAAAAACTTAATGACTACCATGCTGCTGGGCGGCTTGTGGCATGGTGCTTCCTGGAATTTTGTGATCTGGGGTTTCCTTCACGGATTTTACCTGAGCACAGAAAAGTTTCTTGGCATCGGTAAAAAGAACTCATCGCCGTCGCTGATCAGAAAATGCATTCAGGTTTTTGTTACGTTTAACCTGGTTTCATTTGCCTGGATATTTTTTCGCGCTAATTCCTTCCAACAGGCTATTGGTATTGTCCGGAATATAGCTTCTCCAGCCCAATTCTGGAATCTGAGAATTCAAGACACGGGCATTTTTGCGGGCATGATACTCGGACTGGGTATCCTCTTGTCATTTGAATGGGGCGTCCTTCACCGATATCCAACCGCTGACATATTCGGCGCAGGTTCCTGGCAAAAGTCGGTAACGTGGATTGTCTCATTCATGATTCTCATTCTTCTTTTTGGCGTATCGGACGGAGATCAGTTTATCTATTTCCAGTTTTGACCATGAAGAAATTCATCTTATTCCTTCTGATGACGACCGCTGCACTGATACTGCTTGACCGCGCCTTCGGTTTCTTGTTCGATCGGCTTTACTCCGGCATCAAAACTGGTCAAACCGGTGGGAAGATCAACTATTATCTATCGTTGCCGGTCACGCCAAAGTTGGTGATCATGGGCAATTCCCGCGCCTTTTATCAGGTTATCCCCGATAGTTTCAAAATTCCTTCTTTCAATCTAAGTCATGCAGGCATGCACCAGATTTTTCAAACCGGACTGCTTAGCATCATGGAGGGCGAAAACAAAATGCCCTCTTTGATCTTATTACACCTGGAACCGGAAGAATTTACGGGCGAACAACGGAATCGCGATATTCAAAATCTGAAGTATTATTATGGAAAAAATAACCTGGTCACAAAATACCTCGCCGGGCTGTCGGGCTTTG
>JBGPGZ010000374.1:0-4750 GCA_041484175.1 Cyclobacteriaceae bacterium
AAATGTTACGGACCTCACTGCCTACACCGTTGTCGGCGTTCTAAAGAATTTTCACTTTGCAACGGTCCGTCATAAGCTGGAGCCCATGTTCATGCTTTACAATCGCGATAACGGCTCGATGGCCATAAAAATTAGTGCCACCAATGCCAAAGCGGCCATCGCCTACATTGAAGAAACCTGGAAGAAAGTGAATCCGGGAACCACCTTCGAATATAATTTCCTGGATGAACAATTTGCAAATCTCTATCGCAATGAGCAGGCCTTCGCCAGCATGTTCACCCATTTTACGGCACTTGCCATTATGATTGCCGGTCTTGGATTGTTTGCCCTATCGGCCTTCACTGCAGACCAGCGGAGAAAGGAAATTGGCATTCGCAAAGTGTTAGGTGCAACCAATCAAACAATTTTATATATTTTATCAAAAGAATTTATTCAATTGATCATGATTTCATTTATGCTGGCTTCCGTGATTGCTTATTTTGTGATGGATCAATGGCTTCGCGACTTTTCGTATAGCATTAAGATCAGCGCGATAACATTTGTGGTTGCTGGAATGTTGTCTCTCGCGATCGCAATGTTATCGATTGTATTTCAGTCACTGAAAGCAGCATTGGCAAATCCGGTGGAATCCCTTAGAAGTGAATGATAGGGCGTTGAAGTGTTAAAGTGTTAAAGTCTTTGTTGTCACCCCAGCCGCTTGCGGGGGTTAAA
Organism: Cyclobacteriaceae bacterium; assembly: GCA_041484175.1. Lineage (GTDB taxonomy): Bacteria > Bacteroidota > Bacteroidia > Cytophagales > Cyclobacteriaceae > ELB16-189. The sequence goes on from JBGPGZ010000374.1 coordinate 712, forward strand.
GTGTTAAAGTTTTCCTGTCACCCCGCAGTCTCTTGCGCGGTTGCTATCACCCCGCAGCCTCTTGCGGGGTTCTTGCGGGGAAATCCTTACCTTCGTTGTCTCAAAACAAGAATGATCTTATGAAATTTGCACTACTCTCCGTATCCTACGCTGGACTATTTTACAAGGGACCTGCATTATCGCTTGAGCAACAGATACATAAAGCCAAAGAATTGGGTTTTGATGCGCTTGCCATCGAAACCAAAAGACCTGTTGCCTCTCCGCTTGACTTAACCAAGCAAGACCGGGTGCGCATAAAGAAGATCTCGGCCGAGGAGGGTATTCCCCTTTGTGCCATCGAAAGCATGTCCAATTTTGCGGGCCGGTATATGGAGGAGCGCGAAAACAATCTTGCCATGCTGCGCCATGTACTCGATCTGGCGCATGATCTTGATGTTGGCCTGGTGAAGATCTTTGCTGCATGGCCCGGGCTTGTCAATGACGAAGAAGAAGTGGCCATGTATGCACCCTATGAGCGAGGCAATTATTATAAACGGCTGAATCCAGGAGATCTTCGTAAATGGAATCGTGTTGTGGAAGGCATTCGCGAAGTGGCAGGTTGGGCAGCCGACATGGGTATTACCCTTGCCCTCCAAAATCACGCGCCGATCCTTACTCCGGGCTATGAAGATGTCCTTGCCATGATGCAGGAAGTTGACCGGAAGAATGTCAAGCTATGCCTTGACGTGCCCCTCTTTTACGACCGGCAGGGTGAGGAATTTGTTCGGGAGGCTGTTCAAGAATGCGCAGAACATATTCTCCTTACACATTATGGCGCTTGGTCCTTTAGCCAAAGTGCGAGCGGTGAAGCAGTCCAGGATCCCTCTCCTTCCTTTGGCGGAATGATCAATTATGAGGCTTTTATTGACGAGCTTGGACGAACAGGCTATGACGGTTACCTGGTGTCTGAGTATTGCTTGCCAATCATCAAAAATCACAAAATAGCCGGCATTGAGTCCGTTGACCACGCGAACCGCGTGGCGCTTTCCTATATGAAACAATTGGTTAACCGTCAGGCATCAACAAAAAAATCGGGTGCGCCTGTATTGGCCGCACACCGTTGATTCAAAAACCACCCAGATCCTAAACCGTAGGGGTTTTTTGAACAAACCAGGCAGGAAAATATCTTTTTTCGGTGCTTCGAAGCAACTATTATGCTACGGGGTGAGTCTCTTTTATGAAAGGCTACTCGACAAAAAACGTTAAAAAAGATGGGGGAATCCCCTCCCCGGTTGTCTTAAGACAAAAAACAGATCAAATGATGAAACCCATGCTCAAATTGATTATCCTGACGGCAGTCAGCATGATCCCCGCTTATTCTACCCAGGCACAAACGCAAGGCGAAGAAAGGTCGCTGTCCCATTTTTCCAAAGTGATCGCTTCACCGCGCATCAATGTGGTGCTTCAAAAGGGCGACAAGGAATCCATCCGTCTAATCTGTTCCAATATATCCCCTGATAAAGTGAATATAAAAATTACCGGAAACAAGCTCCGGATCTTTTTGGACCATGCCCGTGTCGTTGAAAAACAAGAAAGAATGATCGAAAACCATCACTCACAAAAACGGAGCATCTACCGGGATGCCTCGGTGACCGCCTACGTTACCTTCCGGGAACTAAAAGCAATTGAAGTCCGCGGCGAACAGGAAGTCAGCTGCAAGGATGAAATAACCGCCGATAAATTAAAGCTGCGGGCCTACGGGGAAACAGAAATCACGCTGGCCACCGTGAATGTGAACAAATTCAAGGCCTCCCTTTATGGCGAAAATAATTTAAGGATTCAGTCCGGGGAAGCGGGTTATCAAGTTTATCGTCTGTTTGGAGAAAATAAAATTGATACGCGCGGCTTAAAAAGCGAGAGTGCCTCAACCCGTATCTATGGAGAAGGCCGTCTCAGCCTGACGGCTTCCAATGAGGTCGTGATCAATGCCATTGGCGAACCCATGATCACGGTGGCGGGTCCGGCCCACGTAACCAAGGGAATCGTGATCGGAAGAGCGGATATCCATTTAGGCAATAAGCCTTAAGTTTGTCACCGCAGACAGGTTTCTTGTAAAGCGAGCTGTCATTGCCACCAAGGCACGAAGGCGCGAAGAAATAAATTTGCGATCTTCTTGAGTCCATGTCTTGGCGTTCAAGAAAGTCAGAAATATCAAATTGTGCCTTAGTGTCTTTGTGTCAACACCGCAGCCGTGTTACCTCATACCCACCTTCTCCTGAACGACATCACTACAGGAAGCGCGGGAAAGAAAAAAGCATCCTGAGCCTGAAACCGGGAGGCATGATTCAGCGTCTACCCTATGCAAAACCCCGTTTCCCATGCTAACAAACTATTTAAAGACCGCCTTCCGGATCTTGTTGCGTCAAAAAGCCTATTCGGCAATCAACATCTTTGGTCTCACGATCGGCCTGGCGAGCAGCCTGCTTATCATTCTTTATATCCTGGATGACATCAGCTATGACCGTTTCCATGCAAATCCCGAACGAATCTACCGGGTGGGATTCAAAGGCCGTTTGCAGGGCAATGATTTTGTTGCCGCCTCCTCCCCGGCTCCGCTTGCGGAAGCGTTGAAAGATCAAGTACCCCAGGTAGAATCAGCCGTCCGGATCGGATATTGGCATACCTATCCCGTCAGGATCGAAGAAAAATCGTTCACCGAAAAATATATGATCCTTGCAGATTCTAACTTCTTCGAGTTTTTCAATTTCAAATTGCTGCAAGGCAATGCGAAAGACGTATTGCGCGGACCAAACAACGTAGTGATCACGGAAGAAGCGGCGCGCAAGTACTTTGGTTACAAAGGCGCCGGAGATACCAGCCCGCTTGGAAAGATCCTGATCCTGGGCAGCCGGGGCGAGATCACGGCCCATGTGACCGGCATTGCTGCTGATCCGCCCGCTAATTCCCATTTCCATTTTAACATGTTGCTTTCTATCGACTCATGGGGTTATATCAAGGAGGGCCAGTGGACTTCCAATAATTTGTATACGTATTTCAGGACCTATCCAAATGCCGATATGACGGCGGTGAAGGCAAAGCTTGACTACTTCGTTGAAAAATACATGGGAGTTGAAATTGAAAAATACCTGGGAATGACGTTGAAGCAGTTTCGGGATCAGGGAAGCGACGTCGGCTTCTTTCTTCAACGCCTGCTGGATATCCATCTTCGCTCCAACGTTACCGAAGAGTTGGAGCCCAACAGCAACATCATGTATTTGTACTTATTCGGAGCCGTGTCGCTGTTCATCATCATCATTGCATGCATCAACTTTATGAACTTATCCACAGCACGCTCGGCCAACCGTGCCAAGGAAGTGGGCGTACGCAAAACGATCGGTGCGCTTCGTAACAGATTGGTAGGGCAATTCCTGATGGAGTCCTATATCTATACATTCATATCTGTGGTGCTCGCGTTGGTACTAATCTACCTGGTCCTCGGGCAGTTTAATTTGCTTACAGGAAAACAATTACACTATGCTGTATTGGGGAATCCTTCGTTGATGGCTGGGATTTTTGCGTTCACACTCCTGGTAGGATTGATAGCCGGAAGTTATCCGGCCTTCTATCTTACTTCCTTCAGGCCCGTTGATGTGCTGAAAGGGAGGATACGCGCCGGGATGAAAAGTTCAGGGATCCGCAATTTCATGGTGATCGCCCAGTTCACCATTTCGATCGGGCTGATCATCAGCACGCTGGTCGTATATCGTCAACTCAAGTATGTACAGGAAAAGGATCTTGGCTTTGACAAGGAAAACATATTGAATGTGCTTCACACGATGAACCTGGGTAATAATGCCACGGTGTTTAAGAATGAATTATTAAAGCACCCTGAATTTACGGCGGTCTCTTACTCCAACCGTCTGCCTCCGAACATCGATTGGACCACCGTTTATCGCCTCAAGGGCACCGAGCGCGATCACCTGATGAACATTTACACGGTTGACTATGATCATTTGAAAACCCTGGGCTACACGATGGCAAAGGGGCGTTTTTTTTCGCG
>JBGPGZ010000375.1:0-4743 GCA_041484175.1 Cyclobacteriaceae bacterium
GGATGTAAAAGCCGGAAAGGCAACGATCGACCAATATCGCAACACAAGCAAACTGATTGCCCGTGGGTTTGGCAGGGTCAACCTGAATTTTAAAGAAACGTATTTCCTTTCTGCATCGGTACGAAATGAAGGGTCATCCAAGTTTGGTGCTAATAACAAATGGGGAACATTCCCGGCGGTAAGTGGAAGTGCAATTTTGAGCAACCTGTTTGATCTGCCCGGAATCAATTTCCTAAAGGTTAAAATCGGCTATGGGGTTACCGGTAATATTCCAAACGACAGTTACCTTTCCCAATTCTTGTATGCACCTGGTTCACCTTTCCTTGTTAATGGCTCATTCATTCCCGGATACGGGCCCAACATTAATGCAAACCCGAATCTCAAATGGGAAAGAAAATCGGAAATTAATTATGGCCTTGAATTCAGGGCGCTGGATTCCCGCCTGACCGGTACCGTTGAGTACTATACACGGACAACGAAAGACTTGATCTTCCTTGTAGCGGTTCCACAACCGCCGAATTTAGCAGCGTCTACCAATGCCAATGTCGGTTCATTCCAGAATAGCGGAATTGAAGCGGCCTTAAACTATGCCGTGATTCAGGGTAGCAATTTCTCATGGAATACAGGTATTAACTTTGCAACGTTAACCACCAAATTCTTGCAATGGAATCATGCATACGTGGCCAGCACGTTTAAACAATACGCCGATGTCGGATCGCCAGGCCAAAATAGCACCTATCAGATCAGGGTGGACGAGGGCAAGCCGGTGGGGCAAATCTGGACCCTGAAATACCAGGGTGTAAACCCGGATGGCACCTGGAAATTCCAGGATGTCAACGGCGATGGTGTAATTGACGACAATGACCGCGTGGTGGTTGGGAACGGATTACCCAAGGTTACCTTTGGATTTATCAACACATTTAGATACGGGAAGTGGGATTTGAACTTCCTTTTGAGAGGGGCAACGGGACACAAGATCATTAACCAGTACAGAACATTTTATGAGTCCCCGCAATCCATTACTTCCTACAATTTGGTGAAAACATCAAAGGACTGGTCTAATTTGCTGGATGCATCGAAGTTTAACGATGTCTATGTGGAAAAAGGTGACTTTGTAAAGTTAGACAACCTGACATTGGGTTATAATGTCCTTCTTCCTACCGGTTCTAAAATCAGCAGGCTAAGAATCTATGGTTCGGGTCAGAATCTCTTTACGATTACTAAATACAAAGGGATTGATCCTGAGGTCCGCTGGGCTGACCCTGAGGATACCTCACCAACGAGCGCCAATCCATTGTCTCCAGGTATTGAACGAAGAGGTACCTGGGCGAGGACAAAAACCTTTACCTTAGGACTTAATTTGGCTTTCTAATTTTTGAAAAAATAAGAAATATGAAAAAATTATCAACAAGGACATTAATTGCGGGGGTATTTCTGGCAGGGTTTACCATGTCGTGTACCAACCTGGATGAACAGCTTTTTGATAAGGTTACTGGAAACAGTTTCCTGACATCACCCGCTGCCTATACATCTGCCTTGGGAGCAGCCTATACTCCCTTGTATGCCTATGGCTCCCACAACACATGGTGGTCGGTGAATTCCATTTCTTCGGATGAAATGATGATCCCCCAACGCGGGCAGGACTGGTATGATGGTGGTCAGTGGCTTCGCGCCAAAACGCATCAATTCTCATCCCGTGATGAAGGTGTTAGTAACGCTTGGGCTAATCTTTATTCCGCAATCAGTAACTGTAACCGGCTAATCGAAACGTTTGAGCCGCTTGCAACGGATCTGTCCAAAGCCACGGTTGCCGAACTCAAGGCGCTGAGGGCACTCTATTATTATATCCTGATGGATATGTTCGGAAATGTTCCTCTTTCCCTGAAGTTTGTCGGAGCTGATCCTGCACCTAAAAACAACAGCAGGGCTGAGGTTTATGCCTTTATCGAATCAGAATTGACCACGAACGTTCCGCTCCTGACCAAGGTGGTTGATATCTCCACCTATGGACGGATGAACTACTATGTTGGTCAGACACTGTTGGCTAAACTTTATCTGAATGCGGGTGTGTACATCAATTCGGTACAGTGGGATAAAGCAAAGACGGCATGCGATGAAGTAATCAATGGAGGCAAATATCTTTTGGAAGGTGATTATTTTGCAAACTTCAAGTCGGATAACGCAAATTCAAAAGAAAACATCTTTGTAGTACCCTACGATGCTGTTTACGCCAATGGGTTCAACCTGGATCAGATGACTTTGCATTATGAAAGCCAGAAGACATTCAATTTGCAACAACAACCGTGGAATGGTTACTGTGCGGCTACCGATTTCTTTAATTCGTATCAGGATATAGATAAGAGAAAAGGCGCCGGACCTCAACCAGGCAACTTCTTATATGGACCTCAGTATTCGTCTACGGGTGCTCGCCTGGTGGATAGCGGATCAGAAGCCAATGATCCGGATGGTCCCAATATGACCTTTACCCCAGACATCAATATGCTTGAACCCGCCGCTTTGCGTCAGGCAGGCGCTCGTCTGGGAAAATGGGAGTTCAAAATCGGAGGTTCTCCCAACATGGATAACGACTGGGCGATCTTCCGGTACGCAGACGTACTGCTAATGAAGGCCGAAACACTCGCTAATCTGAATGGCTACGCCGATGCGACTGCCTTAGCGCTGGTCAATCAAATCCGCACCCGTGCCGGAGTTCCGGTCTATACTACGTTAACAGCCGACAATCTGTTGGCAGAACGCGGACGGGAAATGGCGTTTGAAGGCTGGAGAAGGGGTGACTTAATTCGCTTTGGCAAGTTCAATGGCGCTTGGCAATTCCACACGGCTGATGGTGACACGCACGTAAACTTGCTGCCGATTCCGTATGCCCAAAAGAACTCTAATCCAAATCTGGTACAGAACCCCGGGTATACCGATTAAGGTTTTCTTTAAAATCACCAAAGAAAGCAAGTGGTTTCCACTTGCTTTCTTTTTATAGATCTATTTGTATTTTTAACCGTGAAATTGTTTTTGATCTTGTGCGCGGCTGGATTTGTGCTGGCAGGTTGTCATTCAGCGCACGAAGAGGTTAAAACTTCCGGAAAACTGTTTACCAGGATCCCTGCTGAATATTCCGGAATCGATTTTGTCAATCAAGTAGCCTACACCGAAGAATTTAATGTCTACACCTTTAAGAATTTTTACAACGGGGGCGGCGTTGGGTTGGGTGATTTTAATAATGATGGCCTTGTGGATATTTTCTTTTGTGGGAACCGGCTTTCCAATAGACTTTATATAAACAAAGGAAATTTCAGATTTTAAGACATAACACTTCCGGCCGGATTGGAGTCGGCTGGGTCCTGGACCACCGGCGTTAGTTTAGTTGATCTCAATGGGGATGGATGGCTCGACATTTATTTGTGTAAATCAGGGGACCCTGCGAGTAAGAATCGCTACAACGAATTATGGATGAACAATCAAGACCTCACATTTACAGAGAAGGCCAAACAATTTGGAATTGGCGATAAAGGACTTTCAACGCACGCAGCGTTTTTTGATTTTGACAAGGACGGTGATCTTGACCTCTACTTGTTAAACAATTCAATTCGCTCCATCGGTGCGTATGATTTAAGACCGGGCCTCCGCGAAGTCCGTGATTCGTTAGGAGGAAATAAACTATACCGGAATGACGGCCACAGATTTACAAATGTAAGCGCCCAGGCGGGGATTTATGGCAGCCAGATCGGGTTTGGTTTGGGGGTTGCCATCGCAGACATTAATTGCGATACCTGGCCTGATATTTATGTGTCAAACGATTTTTTTGAGCGTGACTATTTGTATATCAACCAGCACAATGGAACTTTCAAAGAGTCGCTCGAGAACCAAATCTCTGAAATTAGCCTGGGCTCGATGGGAGCGGATATCGCTGACATTGATAATGATGGATTTCCTGAAATTTTTGTAACGGAAATGTTACCAGAGGCTGAAGAACGTGTCAAAACGAAAGCCTTATTTGACAGCTGGGACAAGTATCAACTCAACTTCAAAAACGGCTATTACCGTCAATTTGGGCGCAACGTTCTTCAACTCAATAATCGCGATGGTTCCTTTAGTGAAATAGGCCGGTACGCAGGAGTACAGGCTACCGACTGGAGCTGGGGTGCGTTACTGGCGGACTTTGACAATGATGGGTACAAAGACATCTTTGTGGCCAATGGGATATTCAAAGATCTTACCGATCAGGATTATATCAATTTTATGTCCGACCCTTCCATCGTAAGAGGCATTCTGGCTAAAAAAGGTGGTGGCATCCGCGGGTTGATTGACATGATGCCTTCTGTGCCGTTGAGTAATTATCTTTTTAAAAATAACAAAGACCTTACCTTCACCAACAGGGCAGCGGAGTGGGGGCTTGGTGATCCCAGCTTTTCAAATGGTGCTGCTTATGGCGATTTGGATAATGACGGCGATTTGGATCTGGTGGTCAATAACGATAACATGCCGGCCTTTGTATACAGAAATGAAACCGATATTGCTGCCCATCATTACCTGAAGCTTGAACTGAAGGCCGGCGGATTAAACAGAAACGCGATCGGAGCAAAGGTTACGATCAGGCAAAAGGGAATAGTTTTCTACCAGGAATTATTTCCTGCAAGAGGATTTCAATCTACGGTAGATCCGCGGTTGAACTTCGGACTGGGGGCCATCGATGCGGTTGATTCCGTTATCGTCCAATGGCCGAATGAC
>JBGPGZ010000376.1:0-4737 GCA_041484175.1 Cyclobacteriaceae bacterium
CGCTAAAGACTTCATTTCTTTATCCTCACATACTTTTCAATATTCATTTTATTCACTTTAGTATCTTCAATTTTTTCGCTTCCACTTTGCGTTAACGTATCGTTTCGAATCTTTACAGTAAACTGAAAAGTATTGCCTTCCCACACTCGATCATTACAATACTCCAGGTATTCAGTGTATTGATCTCCCTTCAACTCATAACGTCCTCCTCCGGCCGAAAACATAGCCTCGGCGTTTTTTCCTTTGTCCACGTCGTGATTTAAAAAAGCAAAATGCGTATCGTTAATGATCTTGATCATTTTATGTTTCAAAGTGTAATCCGTAAAGGAAGTGTCTCCTTTCTCAATAATGGTCCCCGAAATTAATTGCCAGGTTCCTTTCAGGTCTATAGCTGTTGCCTCTTCCACGGGTTTATTTTTGTCGCATGCCAGCAGCATGGATAGCATACATATGGTCTCCAGTGTTCGTTTCATAAAGTGTCAATTATCTTGAGGTTCATGGGCAATTGAAAACAAAAAAAGTAGAAACCACAGAATATAGCCGGCCGCGGCGGATATGTTGGTCATCGTTTCAACGACACTAATATAAAGTCGATGCCAATCACCCACAGACCTACAGATTCGGCTCCAAAGATCGTCACCCAGTCAACCAAAGAGCCGGACAATCCCAGCCACCGGTGGGCCCCCAGGATCGCGAAACCCATAGCCATGATTATGGCTGTTAAAAAATCCGTCCATTTATGGCTGGTTCTCTTCTTCGACCTTAAGACGGTCGCGGCCGCGCAGCCAACAAAAAAAGTGCCGGCAAATAGCAGGTGAACGACGGGCCACCTGGTACAGGGAAACAGAACCACTCCTTCCAAGGCCAGGCCAAGGACAACATTTCCGTAACCCCGCCATCTGCCCGCAACACCTTTGTTATTCCTGTACTCATCCCAATATACCAGCCCGTTGACCGTGAATAACATGGCAGCAACGGTCAAAAGTAAACCGAAAATAAAAGAGTCTGGTATAGCGACGTAAGCGCTTATGCTTTCAAGCGCAGTAATATGGAACGCTTTCCTGAAAAGCAGATAAAGTAAAATCAGGACAATGCTGAATGTCATGGTTAGATAAATCCCGTGGTTTTCCCGTTGGATTTTGATGAGCCCGGCGAAGTAGGTGATCAGGAATGGTAAAACAACAAAAAATCCAGCCTCGGCCGAAAACCACCACCAGCTCCTTTCCACATAACTGATTCCGGCAATCATGAGAAAAAAAGGAATACCCATGCAAAGTCCCGCCGTCAATCGTTCTGCCTTTCCGTATGGCACTAATTCGTGGACTTTCTGAATGGCATTGTCTGTTGCGTTCGCGGTTTTAGAAAGTAAATTCATAGTGTTACTTCTACAAAGCGGATTTGAACAGGTCGATCAGTTTCATTGACCAATATGTCGAGGTGTCAAAAAAAAGTTTCAGGGTAATTTACAGAATTTATGCGTAAGAAATCGGGGGGCAATTCGATAATTCGGTAATTCGAATTCGGTAATTTCGATAATTCGGCAATTCGACTATCACAGGGTCATCATTCTTTATTGAATCGATAAAGTTTGATGAATACACCTTTTTTTGCAACGTCATCCCGGCCACGCATGGGCTACATAAAGAGTGATGCCCTAGCATGAGCCGGGATCCCCGGATCCTGACGGCGAGTTATCTAATGGAAGGCGGATTGACCCCCACCAACGGCCGATCTCCGATTGCCGTTCACCAACTACCTTCCTACTCCTTACTCCTCACTTCTTACCCATCACCAATTACCGACTTACCGAATATCGATCCGGATGGTCGGGATTAAAGGATTAACCACCGAGAAAAGTCGGAGCAGGCAGGATTGAACTACACCAATGACCGATCACACTGAATACCGACTTACCGATTACCGATCCGGATGGTCAGAATTAAAGGATTAACAAGATTGAACTACACCAATGCCCGATCACACTGAATACCGAATACCGACCGCTGATCACACTGATTACGCTGACTTACGCTGATATTACCAATTACCAATAACCAAATTCTGACCTACTGACTACGACCGCTGATCACACTGATTACGCTGATTGCTGTTTATTACCGATTACCGACTTACCGATTACCGATTACTGATTACTATTCATACCTAAGCGTCTTCGCCGGATTGGTCATGGCCGTTTTAATCGTTTGCGAACTCACGGTGATCAATGCGATCAACAGACCTGCTGCAGTGGAAAGAAAGAAGATGGTCAGGGGCAGGTCTATCCTGTAAGCGAAGCCGTCCAGCCACTTGCTCATCAGGTACCACGCCACGGGCCACGCGATGAGGTTCGCAATAAGTATCAGTACAAAAATTTCCCTGGACAGCAAACCCAGGATGTGTGCCAAAGAGGCGCCCATCACTTTACGGATACCAACTTCCTTTACCCTTTGCATGGCATTAAAAGTGGCGAGACCGAATAAACCGAGGCAGGCAATAAGGATCGCCAATCCCGAAAAAACAGTAAATAACTGGCCTTCCTTCTGCTCCCGCTCATAGAGCTGCTTGTACCGGACGCTCAGGAATTCATATTCAAAGGGACGGTTGGGTAAGAATTTTTTCCAGACTTGTTCAATGTGCGCGATTCCCTTTTGCATATCCGTCCCGGCAATCTTTACGGATATACCTCCATAGTTCTCCCTCGACATAAAGAACACAACCGGTACGATGGGTTCATGCAGCGACTCAAAGTGAAAGTCTTTGACCACACCGATCACTTTGCCTTTTGTACCACCGTATTGAAAGTCTTTACCTACCGCCTCATCCATCGGCCAGCCGATCATTTTCACCGCTGCCTCGTTAATAATATAGGCGAGAGAGTCGTCGGTCTTGATGTCCCTGGAGAAGTTTCTGCCGGTTATAAATCGAATTCCGTACGTGTCAAAGAAATTATAATCTGCGACCACGTTCTTGATAACCACACTGGTCACGGCCATGCTGTCGCCCTGCTGTACGCGGCAGTCATCGTAGTCAAGAAGCCGGCCGGTGGGGATCAGGTCGGACCTGCCGACATTTTTGATCGCAGAACTCTTGAACAGCTCATTGTAAAATGCGTCGTACACCGGCGTCAGTTCCCTGAACTCCGCCAACGTCACGACCTGGTCTTTGTCATAACCCAGGTCGCGTGTATTCATAAATTCCAGTTGCTGAAACGTAACGGCCGTAGCGATCATCAGGGCAGTGGAAATGGCAAACTGGGTAACCACCAGCGTCCTGCGGATGCCGCCTTTGCCCTTCGCAGAACCTAACTGTCCCTTGAGTACCAAGGCAGGTTTAAACCCGGAGATGATCAAGGCCGGGTAAAGACCGGCGAGCAGACCCACCAGCAGCGCAACCCCGATCAATCCGAACATCCACGGCCAGTCCTGCGAAGTGATCTGCAAAGTTTTACCCGTGAAACTGTTCAGCCAGCCAAGGGATAATGCCGCCAATCCGACTCCGATGATCAACGCCATGAAGGTGATCAGTATGGATTCGCTGAGGTACTGGACAATCAACTGGATCCTGAATGCACCAACGACTTTGCGCAGACCAACTTCTTTGGCGCGCTTGGTGGCCCGGGCTGTGGAAAGGTTGATAAAGTTGAAGCAGGCAATAAGTATGATAAATAGACCGATCACGCCCATCATGTACACATTATTAATGTCGCCATTGGTTTCAATTTCCGAGTCCAGGTGAGAGCGCAAGTGAATATCAGTAAGTTTTTGAAGATACAATCGCGTCCAGCTCGACGGCTTGGGTTCATTGCTTTGAGCGTTTGATCCCATGTGCTTGTCGAGGAAGGCGGGGAAAAGCGCTTCAACCTTGTGTGGGTCGAAGGGCTGGTCCTTGACCAGCACATAGGTGGCAAAAGAGTTATTCCCCCAGTTTCTTTCGAGTCTTTTCCTTCCGTAGAGGAGGCTGTCGTTGAGCGAAGAAAAGGAGCGGAGGATGGCGGGATGAAAATGCGACTGCGCGGGAAAATCCTTGAATACGCCGTTCACTTCAAAGTCGAATTGATCGTTGAACCTTAGCCTCTTACCCTGCGGGTCTTCATTGCCAAAATATTTCTTTGCTGTCTTTTCAGAGAGTAGCATCGTGAAGGGATCCTTCAGCGCTTGTTCCGGGTTACCGGCGACCATCTTGATATCGAAGACGCTGAATATCTCCGGTTCCGCAAAAAAACAATTTTCTTCATTGAACGCCTTTGGCGCCTCCCCATTTTCCTGCCGCATGACGAGCGAATAGTTTTGGCGCGTCCTGACGACCTGCTCAAAATCCGGGAAGTCATTCTTTAGCAAGGGGCCGAAGGGAGGAGACACATGGCCCAGGTGGAGTGTGGTTGACCCATCGGGTGACATGAATTCCCGGGTGATACGGTAAATCCGGTCAGCCTTGCTGTGGTGCTTGTCATAGCCCAGCTCATCCCTGATGAAGAGGAAAATAAGGAGGCTGCAGGCCATGGCAAAGGCCAGTCCCGTGATATTGATAAAAGAGGTGAGTTTGTTCTTTAGGATTGCCCGCAGGGCAACTTTAAAATAGTTTTGGATCATGGGAGGGGGTGTTGGGTTATAAACTCAAATAAATGGGAAGAGTTACAATTGACACCACAAATAATCAGTAGTCAGTAGGTCAGTAGTCAGTAGGTCAGAATTTGGTTATTGGTAATAACAGCGCAATCAGCGTAATCAGTGTGATCAG
>JBGPGZ010000377.1:0-4711 GCA_041484175.1 Cyclobacteriaceae bacterium
CCAGTTTGGTCTTGATGATGTTGGCCTTTATGACATTATCAAAAGAATCAAAGACGATGATTTTTTCAGCAGGGTCGGTCATCCCAGGACAATTTTATTTAATTTACAACATTAAAATAACTTAAAGGGTCTAACAGCGATGAAACGCCTGATTATTGATATGGACGATGTGATGGCGGATGCGACCGGCCAGTTCATCAATTATTATGAAAGAGAGTTTGGAACACGGTTGCCGCGGGAGCTGTTGAATTTCAAGGAAGAGCTGGAAGGATTTCCCGCTCACCACCGCGATGCCCTGTCTGGTTTCATTTTTCGAAAGGATTTCTTCAGGACCATGGACGTTAAAGAATCCAGCCAGGACGTCCTTCGAAAGCTAAATGAAACGTATGACCTCTTTATTGTTTCCTCAGCCATGGAGTACCCGAATTCATTGAATGAAAAGCTGGAATGGCTGGGGGAGCATTTTCCCTTTTTGCATTGGAAGCAAATAGTTTTCTGTGGAAGCAAGGCCGTCGTGCACGGGGATTACATGGTGGATGACATGGTGCACAACCTGGAGCGGTTCAACGGCGAGAAATTTATTTTTACGGCCCCCCATAACATGCAATACAGCCATTTTGAGCGACTCAATGATTGGAAAGAAATTGCAAATAAATTCTTGTCAGACATGTTAACAAGTTGATATGCTCAGGATTGTTACATTCGTTTTGCTTTTAATAGCGCTCCGGGGATATTCTCAACCGATTGGTTCCGCGCGCCAAATTGCACTCAATAATTATGTGGAATACGCCAATCGATCGGCGCAAGAGGTTGCCTCCCTCTTCAACAAGATCACTGATTACTACTCACAGCTCAAAATAGACCAGGCAGGTAAAGGCTATGTTACGCCCTTCACGTGCGCGGACCAACTGGATGATTATTATTTCAACGCAGCCATTTCCAAGAGTTCGGTGCTGGGCAACGCGGCCACACTGAATGCGAAAGCAAAAGACTTACGCCATGTTGCCGAAAAACTGGATGAAAAATGCAAGGCCCTCGACACCTATTATAAATTGAAAGACTACCAACAGGATAAGTTTAAACAAGCAATGGTCCTCCTCAGCGAGATGCAGGCCGCATTGGCAGAATATAGAAAAACCCAAACAGCGCTGGCCAATGAAATTGAGACCACTTACCGCAGACTTCAACCCCCGGTATTGGGCAATCCGTATCACACGGCCGATCAAATGATGAAGCAAGAGATTAGCCGTGAGCGGGCTTTCCTGGATGCCTGGAATTTCAACTTGAACGAGAAAGTTCACACGGGTTGGCCGGTGGAAAGACTCCAAAGAAGCATCCTCGAGACGGATGAGGCAGTAACGTTATTTACGCAAGCAAAACCTTCGACCAGGTATCCGGCCTCCGGCATGTACGGATCGTTTGTCGAATCCCTGGGCTCGATGCTGGGGATCAAAAGGTCCGGGCTTGATGGCTATAATTTTGAGGCAAAGAAATCCGACAAGCATAGCAATCAGGTTTATCTTGACCTCATCAACTATTTCAATGGGTCCCTGATATCTAGTCAAAACATGTTTGTGCAGTATGCCGTATCTGATGACTTCTACGGAGTCAAGGCCATCAACTACGTTCCTTACTTTGAAATTCGCTCGGCTATCGAGGAAGTAAATGCGGAAGTGAAACCTTTTCACGATGTTCTGCGCACACCGTTGAAAATCAGTTCCCAGGCTACAGCCATACCGAAACCTGTTTTTAGTGCCTTGGGCAACTATGTTGACTTTATAAATGAAGCGTTGAGACAAATACGCTACCTGCATGATGTTTTGAGGAACTACAATGCGTCGGCCGCCTATTATAAAGACCTGACCTCGTATAAGGGCCATGGTGGATTAACCTACGATCATGCCAATTTTCAAATCCCGCTCTCGCTCTATCAAACTTTGGTGACCCAAAGTAGTGCGCTACCAGCGGCGTACCGGAAATCTATTAACGAACAAGCTGAAGTATTGCTGAATATCTTGAAAGAAATGGATCAGTTGAGCATCGCGTTGACGCTGGACGCAAAGGAAAGGCAATATGAGAAAGACAACCTGAAAAAGGCTTTTGAGATCCTGGTGCGGAATGCAGCGCTTTTCGAAATTGCCGATGCTAAAAAAGAACAGCTTTACCTGGATGTACGCGCTGTTTTCGAATGCTATGCAGTTCCCAATCCGACCGGTTCGTGGGCACTTTCCAACAAGGCTTTACTGACCCTGGTTGATGAAGACAAGGTGCAACTTTTCAGGGCAAAGGCGTTTTTTAAAGGGGATAGCAGTTCCCTTCCTTCTTCAGCGTTGGTCGATCCCTCTATGCGGGACGTTATCGCAAAAGAGTTCGCAAACATGAAGGGAATTGAACGCTACGGCAGAAGCAATGGATTATGTCCCTATACACCGTACGAAGACATTGCGGAGACCTCAAGGACCCTCAGTGAAAAAATAAAGAAGATCAAATCGGCCAGATCGTCTTCCTACGAAGGCCCCTATCATGATTTCATTTATTTGTATAATGATATCGTTGATGATTATAACAAGTTTTGTGAGTTGGCGAAAGTAGATCTGTTAAAGAACATTCGGCAGCCGGAGTTGTATTACGTTAAATACCCTGAAAGGAAACCGCCTCAGCGGGAAAAACAGATACCCAATGAAATCGTTGCGGAGAAAGGGGAAATTCAAGACGATAACCAGGGCGTCCAGCCAGGCGGGAAGGTAATTCATGATACCGTAAAAGTCACGGATATCATCCGGATCGAAACGAGACGGCAGGATACTGTCTACATTGAAAAGCATGATACCGTCTATGTTGGTCAACCCGGCGAAAGCCTGATGTCCATGGAAGGTTATGCCACCAACAACCTGGTATTCCTGCTGGACGTGTCTGGCTCCATGAACACGGGACAAAAACTTCCGTTGTTGAAAAAATCGATGCTTCTGCTCGTGAACATGCTGCGCCCGGAAGACAACGTGTCGCTGCTGGTATATTCCGGAAAAGCCAAGGTGGTATTACAGCCTACCTCTGGTCAGGAACGCGAAAAGATCAAAAAAGCAATTGAAAATTTGAGGTCGGAAGGTGCGACCGATGGCAATGCCGGGATCAGGCTGGCCTACAAGGTAGCCGACGGGAATTACATCCGGGGAGGCAACAACCGGATTGTCCTGGCAACCGACGGAGAGTTTCCGATCAGTGAGGAGACATGGAATGAGGTCAGCAAGCTTTCAAAGGAAGATATTTATCTTTCCGTGTTCAATTTCGGGAAGAGTTCCGCCGCCGCTCAAAACCTGGAAAAGCTCGCCGCGGCCGGAAAGGGGAACTATGAATTCATTACCCGCGACAATTCGGATGTAAAGTTGATTCACGAAGCAAAGGGGAAGAGGAAGAAATGACAGTTGATTCTGGATTCTATTGATTCTGGATTCTGGAAACTTGAGACCTGAGACTTAATAAATCTTTAACTTCCCTTGTAACATATCATGATTGCCACCGTCTTGCCCTTGAAACGATGAATCTCGAAGCCTTTAAGAACCGGGTCCTGCCTGCGAAAAACAAGCTTTTTAGGTTCGCTTACAGGTTGCTGGACAATGAGGAAGAGGCCAAGGACGTGGTGCAAGATGTTCTCATCAAGGTGTGGAACGGACGTGAGCAGATGGACCAAGTGGAGAATTGGGAGGCTTGGTGCATGCGGCTCACGAAAAATCTCTCACTCGACCGCCTCCGGTCGCGTCAGCGGAAGGCAACGGACCCGATGGAAGAAGGATTCGATATTCGCAATGAAACATTGTCGCCACATGACACAACTGAACTCGGTGAAAGTATGCAGCGAATAAGCCAGCTGATTGCCGCCTTGCCCGAAAAGCAACGGCAGGTGATCCACCTTCGCGATATTGAAGGCTACAGTTACAACGAGATCTGCGAAATCCTTGACCTGGAAATGAGTCAGGTGAAAGTAAACTTATTCCGCGCCCGGAATTCCGTACGCGAAAAACTTTTGAAGATCAATGCTTATGGACTCTAAACATATAGAACAACTGCTGGAGAAGTACTGGAACTGCGAGACCTCCCTTGAGGAGGAACAGCAGCTACGGGCGTACTTTCGCGGGGATGATATCCCGGGGCCGTTGAAAGAGGCCGCAGCGCTATTCCGTTACTTTGAACAGCAAAAGCAACTACCGCTGGCCGACCACGGGTTTGAGGCGAAAGTGATCAGCAAGATACAACGCGAACGGCCTGAAGGAAAAGTTGTAAAAATGACCTACAACATGGTCCGTATTGCGGCGGGATTGATCGTTGTTATAGCGGCCGTGTACTTTGTGCGGCTGGAAGTCAGGAAGTCGTACCCGCCCGAAGATACCTTTAGCGATCCAAAAATGGCTTTTGAGGAAACCAAGAAAGCGCTGATGATGATTTCGAAAGGGTTCGGCAAAGCGCAGAAGGAAGCCAACAAGATAAACCTCTTTAACGAGGCGGAGCAGAAGATTAACGGCAAAAAGGACGAGAAAAAAGAAAAAGCAAATATTTAACCTCGCTCCGGCGGGTGTGAGAAATCAAATTTTAGAAAACAAAAAAAGTAAACGATTATGAAAAAGTTTGTAGTAGGTGGAGTGATGATGCTGCTGTCAGTGGCGGCGAGTGCCCAGGACAATGCAATCTCGAAGTTTTTTAGCAAATACCAGAACGA
>JBGPGZ010000378.1:0-4711 GCA_041484175.1 Cyclobacteriaceae bacterium
AATGTGGATGGCAAACCTGTATCCGGATTGTCAGTGCTAAGCCCATTGTATAAGAGTATGAAGGGAAAACGAGCAGGAGAATCATTTACCCATTGCGGAATCCCTTATCGGATAGAGGAAATCTTCTGAACATGCCTACGTCAGCGACCCTTGTTAGCCTTTGCAAACGGTTAGAAACCGTCAAAGAATCACCTCATCCGTTTCAGGCTTTTACCGGTTTTGATGGTTTTATTGACAAAATCCAGAAAGCCGTAAGAAGAAAACAAGAGCAGAAAAATAATTTCTTCGGCACGATTAAAGACTTTTCAAAGCATCTTGGAAATCTCGGTGGGCGAAGCGGTCAGGTGGAATTAGTGACTTTGAAGACGAAGATCGGGGGAAACGCCCCCATTCTGTCCAACACATTTGCCAACCTGGGTATGAAAAGTATTTGCCTGGGCGCCATGGGATATCCCGATCTGCACCCAACATTCAAACAGATGCACCCCCATGTGGAAGTAGTTTCCAGGGCCAATCCCGGCGAAAGTCAGGCATTGGAATTTGATGACGGGAAGATCATTCTTTCAGAGCTAGGTTCTTTCAAGGAGTACACCTGGAGCAACATCAAACTGAAAAGCGATCTTGCAAAGCTAAGGAAGATGGTTGGTGAAAGTCAGGTACTGGCACTTGTTGACTGGGCCAATTTACCCCAGGCTACCGACATTTGGCAAGGTTTCCTGGATGATGTGATCAGACCCTTAGGGATGCGAAATAAATTTTTTCTTTTTGATTTGTGTGACCCCTCCAAGAAATCCACCCAGGAGATTGATATCGTTCTGGATTTGATCAGCAGTTATTCGTATTATGGGAAAGTGACGCTGGGAATGAATGAAAACGAAGCGAATAAAATTTGGCGATCCTTGAACGGATTTGATTTCGATTCAATGGAAGTGAAGCTGCCGCCGTTGAAAGAAGTCGGCTCTTTTATTTATAACGCCATGAGCATCGATACTTTATTGATCCACCCCACTAACCGGACGCTGACGTTTCAAAAAAATGAAGCCCTTGAAATAATGGGCCGACTGGTCACAGAACCCAAAGTATTAACAGGCGGAGGAGATAATCTCAACGCGGGCTATTGCCTTGGGCTGCTGCACGGACTCGACCTTTCTCACTGTATGGTAATGGGCATGGCCGCCTCAGGGGCCTACATACAAAACGGCAAGAGTCCGGATATGCGCGATCTGATCTCTTATCTAAAAGCCTGGTCCGATGAAATGGCGCTTGAAAATGATGTTATACCCTTGTCAACAAAACCATGAAACCCATCCTGAATAACTTGAACGAGGCATTGACGTACCATCTTGAAGGAATGTACGATGCGGAGAAGAAGCTTCAGAAATCTGCTCCCGATTATACTAATTGCGTCACATCACGTGCGCTGAAAAGTGAAATCAAGAAATACTTCGAAAGTGCCAGGGACAAGCGCATCAAACTGAAGCGAATATTCAGCTACTTGCTGGCGGGTCCCTTCGGCCGGAAGAGCAAGGTAATTGATAAAATGCTGAAGGACGTGGATAATATTCTAAAATACGCCTCTTCGCCGGAATTAAAAGACGCAATGGTTATCCCATCCTTGCAGGCCATCATTCACTATAAGATTGCATCGTATGGCGCAGCCAAAGCATTTGCCATCGTACTTGAACTGGAGACCGTTACGGATCTGCTGGAGGAAGTCCTCGAATTGGAAATGGAATCAGACCGGGCCCTGGCGAAAATTGCGATAGAAGGAGTGAACGGAAAGGCAGCGGCAATCAACCTTGACATAACCAGCAATGAGAGAAACGCCAGGAAAGCCCGCAAGAGGATCCAAGTCTCAGGGCATTGAGATAATTCCAGGTAATGAAAAAGTCATTTAGGATCTTGCTTTATACGATCCTTACGGTTGCGGTGGGTTGGATACTTTTGACATTATGGGCAGAAGCCTCCGGGGGAAAGAAGAATTGGGAATTGCCGCAAGCGACAAAAGGGCCTTGATCATTTATGATCCGGATCCTTTCTACAATCTGGATGAGCAGGTCTGCTTGTCGTTTGGGCGGGCTCTCAGTGATAGCGGATTATTTGTGAATGTTGCAACCGCAGCTGCAGCCGGAGAAATAATAAATGCACCGGCATTTGACGTTTACGTCATTTGCGCAAATACGTACAACTGGCGTCCGGATTGGGCGATTACAAGATTCATAGAAGAGCATGGACCATGGGAGCAAAAATCAATTGTTGCCATTACGCTGGGGTCTGGGTCCACAGCGTCATCACAAAAGAAGTTGGAAAAACTAATTGTGAAATATGGAGGAAAGATCATGGACTCCAGGTCCTTATGGTTAATGCGGCCAAATGACGAATCGCGAATGGAAGAGTCCAATGTAGAAGTGGCCAGATCAATAGCCTATCGTTGGGGGTTGGACATTGCCGGCCGCGTCAAATCGCAGAACTAGCACAAAGGACAATGCAGACTGCCTCCATGACGGGCTAATCCTAATTTTTGTCAGCTGTTTTATTGAGTATAGTCATAATCCTTCTCAGCCTATTGGGATAAGTTTGGGTTACAAACCGATGGCCATGACCTCGACTCAAATAGGCACTTTTCAAAACCGGCAACACGCCGCATACCTTTTGTCGGAAAGATTGATTCAATACAAGCATTCAGACGCTGTTATTATGGCAATCCCGCATGGGGGAGTCCCGGTAGGCTACTATCTGGCAAAGGAGTTGCATCTGCCGCTGGACGCTATTGGCTGTAAAAAACTAGAACATCCCGGGGACCATAATAAGTCTATTGGCTCGGTCAGTTCCGATGAAGTCATCATGCACGAGGCCAGCCAGTCCATTCCGCAAGATTATCTATATCACCAGATCAGAATGATTCAAATATCTTTGTTGAAGGAAAATGAGAATTATAGTGGGCTCAATCCTCATCCCATTCTAAAGGACAGGACCGTCATTGTGGTAGACGATTTCCTCAAGACAGGAGATACGATGCTTGCCTGCATCAAGTCCATTAAGAAACAACAACCCGGCAAAGTAATCATTGCCGTCCCTATTGCCACGCCTGAGGCCATTGACTTGTTGGCCGTTGCGGTTGATGAAATCATCTACCTGGTCATGGAACCGGAATTTCACCGGGTCAATAAATGGTATGATGATTTTCCACAAGTTTCTGAAGGAACCGTTTGTATCTTATTGGATGCAGCCAGGAGGCAATTCAGTCTCCCGGCATCTCATACATCCGCCCACGAAGGCGTTTAGTCCGTCCAAGAGCAACAAAAAAATAGAAATACCGCGAAGGCTATTGATCATTTCAGTAAGTTACTGATTGGAATTCTTGCCATAGGTTTGCAAATACCAGATGAGCAAAGCGAGGCTGAATAAGGCAAGTAATCCCATCATCCCGGTAACCGCAAGATTTCCGCCCAGACCTTCTTCATTCATCATGACGGTCAAAAATCCAATCGTGATGTCCATCAGTATAAAAAAGGTGAGTAAAACGGGCGTCAGGATAAAGCCAAAAGGCTTCATCTTCAAAAGCAAAAGCCCGGTGATAAATATTCCCGGAAGAACAACGGAAAGATCAATAATGTGTACCGGGTTTGAAGGCAACCCGGACTCCAGAACACTTGGGGGAACTGCACCTTGTACAACCGCCGGCACAATTTCTCCGAGCCACAGGAGGTAAAACAGACCGGATATAACGAGAAAGTACGTCCCGGTGACCTTTATAACCAGTCTATTTCCAACATCCTTTACCAGACGTTCGTGGACCTGTATCTGCAAAAAATAAATAAGGGAATAAAACGACAATCCGAGTGTAAGGCAATAGACAACAAAGAGTTTATTGAAATGAACGTCGAAGCAATAAATTGTAAAGGTATAGATCAGATAAAGCAGCACGCCGCCCCAAAGAAAGGTCGCAATTTTTTTGTTGACGAAAGTCAGCAAAGCCGACGAGATGAGGACTGGTACGATGAGTACGAGGTCAATGATATCCTGCCCTGCCGACTGCGTCTGCCAGTTTAGCGTTTCTTTTGAATAAAAATCCGGCGTATAGATTCCGATGCTACTGGCGATCACAATCAAGGTTGCCAGGGATAAGGAAAGCCAGAGGATTATAAGCTGATCATTATTCTTGCCGGTGCTCATACTCTTCTCAAGATGACTTTGCAGATGTTGTCTTGCTTCTTTCTATCGATTGAAGTGCTAAATAATTTGCTCCGAACTTCTCGATATTGGCCAGTTCCATATCGTATTGGTTATAATGCCGTTCTTCTTCGGCGACCAGACTCTCGAAGAGCTGTTTAGAAATAGCATCGGCATGGCTGGAACATTCATTGGCCCATAGGTTATATTCCTTAGCGCTTTGACTCTCCATCGCTCTTGCCTTTTCAAGCATCTCCTTTACGGTCTTTGTTTTTTGAACACCCTCGGAGGCCTTCATTTCAACATCTCCTTTCAGAAAAAGGATCCGATCGGCCAATTTTTCAACATGCGTCATTTCGGCTATCGCCGTCTTTTTGAAGAGATTTGCCAACAGATCATACCCCTGATCGTCGCAATGGAAATGGAAATATAAGTATTGGTGGATAGCGCTTATTTCATCCCCCACCGCCTGGTTTAGCAGTTTTATGCTTTTCTCATTCATGGTTACGGAATTAAAAGAAACGAAAGAGCCCCGGTC
>JBGPGZ010000379.1:0-4710 GCA_041484175.1 Cyclobacteriaceae bacterium
CGCATTTGGCGCCCTGGTGCCCCCGGTTTACTACAACATTTTTCCCGCACCGGGGAAAACGACATTCATGGAATTGCTGTCAACACGCTGGGGCCTCGTCGTGCTGGCGGGTGTTGCGCTTTGCCTGCTTGGTATTTATATCTGTGGAAGGGCCGGCATTTTCAAGGAACGGGAATTACCGGAAGCTGAAAAGCAAAAGAGCGTGGCAGAATTCAATCTTGTAAAAGGGCTTATCGTCGCTGTTTTGTCGGGGATTTTAAGTTCGTGTTTTAACTTTGGTATTGAATCCGGTAAACCGATGGCGGAAGCTGCCGTGGCTTCCGGGTTAAATGCGCTTTATCAAAACAATGTGACGTATGTTGTTCTTTTGTGGGGCGGGCTTTTGACCAATTTCATCTGGTGTATGATATTGAATGCCCGCAATAAATCCTTTGGCGATTATGGCAATCGTAATTCTCCGCTGTTGAAAAATTATGCTTTCTCGGCGCTGGCAGGTACAACTTGGTTTTTGCAGTTCTTCTTTTATGGGATGGGCGAAAGTAAATTGGGAAATGGCGCGAGCTCATGGATCCTGCACATGGCCTTCATCATCCTTGTTGCCAACGGGTGGGGGATCGTGCTCAAGGAGTGGAAAGGAGTGAGTAAAAAAACGCGCACAACGATCTCCATCGGGATCATCACGATCATCCTTTCGGTTTTGTTGGTGGGTTACGGAAATTCTATTAAATAACGCTTAAATTCGAAAGTTGAAATTTGTTTTGTTCATAGGCAATAAATATGTCAACGGCCACAAGGAAATTTGAGCATGTGAGCTATCTGTGGGATGAAGCCAAAGCGGCCCAAATGGCCGGTGATGAAGTCGCATTGCTGGTTTATCGTTCCAATTTGTTGGGGGCGGACTTGCGGTTGACCAACTACGGAGGCGGCAATACTTCCTGCAAAACCATGGCGATCGATCCTTTAACGGGAAAGGAAACCGAAGTAATGTGGGTAAAAGGTTCCGGCGGGGACTTGGGAACGATGAAAAGAAATGGCCTGGCCGCCTTGTATGTTGAGCGGTTGCAAAACCTCAAAAACGTTTACCGAGGAATCGAGCATGAAGACCAGATGGTGGACTTGTTTAACCATTGCATTTACGACTTGAGCTCCAAGGCTCCATCCATTGATACTCCGTTACACGGATTCCTTCCGTTTAAGCACATTGATCATCTGCACCCGGACGCAGCCATTGCCGTTGCCGCAGCAAAAGATGGAAAGAGGATCACGCAAGAATTATTTAAGGGGACGATCGGCTGGGTTGAATGGCAGCGCCCGGGCTTTGACCTCGGCCTGAAGCTAAAAAAATGCCTGGATGAAAGTCCTTCAATCCGCGGTATCATGCTCGGTTCTCATGGACTGTTTACCTGGGGAGCCACTGCCTATGAAAGCTATATTAATACACTCGACGTAATAGAAATGTGCGCGGCTTATCTGGGGGAAAACTTTGGCAAGCGCAGACCCGTTTTTGGTGGTCCAAAAGATAAGTCATTGGGTAAAGAAGACCGGCTGAAACATGCTGCCGCACTGGCTCCAACGCTGCGTGGCTTGTGTTCGGCGCAGACACGTATGGTGGGTCATTTTACGGATGATGATCGGGTGCTGGAATTTATCAACAGCAAGGATATGGAAAGACTTGCGCCGATGGGTACAAGTTGTCCGGACCATTTCTTGCGTACCAAAATCAGCCCCTTGGTCTTGAATCTGAAACCAGAGGAGGATATCGGTTTAAAGGACCTGCGGGAAAAGCTGCTGCCGTTCTTTGAAGCCTACCGCGCCATGTATCGCTCATACTATGAGAATTGCAAACACCCGGACAGCCCGGCCATGCGCGACCCTAACCCGGTCGTGATCCTCTTTCCAGGGGTGGGGATGTTTACTTTTGCCAAGGACAAACAGACGGCGCGGGTTGCTGCAGAATTCTATATCAACGCGATCAATGTGATGAAAGGGGCGGAAGCAATTTCGGAATACACTTCGTTGCCAAGGCAAGAGGCGTTTAATATCGAATACTGGCTCCTGGAGGAAGCGAAATTACAAAGGATGCCAAAACCCAGGGCGTTATCCGGTAAAATTGCGCTCGTTACCGGAAGTGCCGGAGGTATCGGCAAAGGAATCGCAAAAAAATTCATCGAGGAAGGCGCCTGCGTAATCATCAACGACAACGATGCGGCACGCCTGGCCGGCACGGATGAGGAATTCAAAAAACAATATGGTAAAGACACCTATGCTTCTGTATTGCTTGATGTCATGGACGCAGAGCAGATCAGGCAAGCTTTTGTGATTTCGGCACTTGCGTTCGGGGGCGTGGATATCGTCATAAACTGCGCTGGGATTTCAATTTCAAAACCCATCGAAGAGCACACCGAGAAAGATTGGGACCTGCTTTTCGATATTCTGGTGAAAGGGCAGTTTCTTGTTACCCAATCCGGCGTTGAGATCATGAGAAAACAAAAACTGGGGGGCGATGTGATTAACATTGTTAGCAAAAACGCGCTGGTATCAGGGCCTAACAACGCCGGATATGGTTCTGCGAAGGCGGCTCAACTTCATCTCAGCCGGCTGAACGCCGCCGAGCTGGGCGCCGATAAAATCCGCGTCAACGTTGTAAACCCTGATGCTGTTATCTCCGACAGCAAAATCTGGGAAGGGGCTTGGGCCGAAGGTCGCGCAAAAGCATATGGAGTGACTGTAAAAGAATTGCCGGCATTTTATGCAAAGCGCACCTTGTTAAATGAAATCATCTTGCCGGAAGATATAGCCAACGCCTGCTTTGCGCTGGTTGGCGGTCTGCTTAATAAATCAACGGGCAACGTATTAAATGTTGATGGAGGTGTGGCTATGGCATTTGTTCGCTAACTTAACATGATGAAACGCGTTGCCTTCAAAATGCAATTGCATCCCGGAAAAGCGGAAGAGTACAAGCGGAGACATGACACCATCTGGCCGGAATTAAAGCAACTCCTTGCAGATGCGGGAATCCATGATTATTCTATTTTTCTGGATGAAGAGACCCATACTTTGGTTGGTACCCTCAAGGCCGAGAACCTGGAATTAATGGCTAGCCTCCCGGAAAACGCGGTCATGCAAAAATGGTGGACCTATATGAAGGACATCATGGTCACGAATGAAGATCATTCCCCCGTCAGCAAACCGCTTAGCGAGGTTTTTCATCTGCCTTAAGCAAAATCCTCTTGCTCATGCAAATCGACAAAGAGAAAATTGAATCCTATAATAAAAGCCTGTTGGGTGGCCACCGGAAAAGGTTTGAGCATTTGGTCTCTGAAATTCCGAATGTCGAAGGATTGATACACAAACTCATTGGCTTCCAGATTGCGATACCCAGTTGGGCGTTGGGCACCGGTGGAACACGATTTGGAAGATTTCCAGGAGGTGGTGAACCAAGGTGCCTGGAGGAGAAAATTGAAGACGTTGGGCTGCTTCATGCCTTGAATAAATCGAGCGGGGCTATTTCCCTTCACATTCCGTGGGACATCCCTTCCAATGCGAAATCGGTTAAAGCGCTGGCAGCACAGCATGGAATTCGATTTGACGCGATGAATTCCAACACATTTCAGGATCAAAATGATCAAAAGTTAAGCTATAAGTACGGATCTTTACAGCATGTAAATCAGGATGTTAGGGATCAGGCGATCGAGCATAACTTGCAAGTGATTCAATACGGAAAGGATCTTGGATCAACGTCGCTTACCGTATGGTTGTCCGACGGATCTTGCTTTCCGGGCCAGTTGGATTTCAGGACGGCGTTTCAAAACACCCTCGAAGGGTTGAAAAAGATTTACACGTCCTTGCCGGCCGACTGGAAAATTTTTGTTGAGTACAAGGCCTTTGAGCCAAATTTTTATTCCATGACCGTTGGCGATTGGGGGCAATCCTATCTCTACGTCAGTAAATTGGGTCCTAAGGCTTACACGCTGGTTGACCTAGGCCATCACCACCCCAATACCAACATCGAGCAAATCGTTTCGCTGTTGCTGATGGAAGGCAAGCTGGGAGGCTTTCATTTCAATGATTCTAAGTATGGTGACGATGATCTTACGGTAGGGAGTATCAACCCTTATCAGCTATTTCTCATTTTTCATGAATTAATTGCAGGGATGGATGCAAAGGGCATGAACCACGCAACTGATCTTGGCTGGATGATTGATGCATCGCATAACCTGAAGGATCCGCTTGAAGACCTTTTGCAATCTGTTGAAGCGATTAAGTTGGCTTATGCGCAGGCCTTGCTGGTAGATAACAACGCATTAAGCGAGGCGCAAAAAGTGAACGACGTCGTTCGATGCCAGGAGATACTTCAAGACGCTTACCGCACTGACGTGCGGACCCTGGTAGCCGAAGCGCGTCTGCGTGCCGGGGCTGCGCTCGATCCCATCATGCTTTTTCGTGGAACGAAGATCAGAGAAAAGCTCATTTCAGAACGAGGGGCCAAGAGTATTGCAACCGGTTTATAGATAGGATTCGGTATTTTGCCACAAAGTATTCCGATAAGCGGCGCTTATGTTTTTGTAAGAATAACGCATCGCGAATAGTCACGATATTTTATACTTAGATAAATTATAAACCTGAATTCTTTGTGTCCATTGTGCTTCTTCGTGTTCTTTGTGACCCTGAATTCTTAGGTCACGAAGTCCACTAAGAACCACAATGGAC
>JBGPGZ010000380.1:0-4709 GCA_041484175.1 Cyclobacteriaceae bacterium
CAACGTGAGCCGTTTGTGGCCCTTATTGAACTCAACCGCCCGAAAGAATTAAATGCGCTCAATCGCCAACTCATGCAAGAGCTGCGTGACACCCTGGTGGAACTTGATAAAAATGAGCAAATAAGAGTGATTGTTCTGGCTGGCAATGAGCAGGCTTTTGCGGCCGGCGCTGACATCAAGGAAATGGCGGGCAAGGGGGCCATCGAAATGTTGATGATTGACCAGTTCAGTACCTGGGACCAGATCCGAAAGACAAAGAAGCCGCTCATCGCCGCTGTTTCCGGTTTTGCCCTGGGAGGTGGCTGCGAATTGACGATGATGTGCGACATGATCATTGCCTCTGAGTCAGCGAAATTCGGCCAGCCTGAAATAAAAATCGGAACAATACCCGGGGCGGGCGGAACACAGCGGCTAACCAAGGCCGTTGGTAAATCAAAAGCCATGGAGCTCGTCCTCAGTGGAAGATTTTTATCAGCGGAAGAAGCGCACTTTTACGGATTGGTCAGCAAGGTGGTGCCGGTTGAAATGTACCTCCAGGAAGCATTGACGCTGGCCAAAGAGATTGCAGTGCTTTCACCCGTTGCCGTTCAATTGGCGAAAGAGGCAGTGAACCGTTCTTTTGAAACACAACTGGACGAGGGCCTCGCCTTCGAACGGAAGAACTTTTACCTGACCTTCGCTTCCGAAGACCAGAAAGAGGGAATGAAAGCTTTCATCGAAAAAAGAAAACCTGCCTACCATGGAAAGTGAGCGCGGATTTGCATCCTAAAAAGACTTCGAAAGCGTTTCGTCCACTTTGGAAGAGGAAACTCAACCCTTAGGTTCTCAAAAAGAAAGACCGGGCCCTTTCACCATGCAGAAGCGATCAGCGCACTGAAACGCCCAGACCCACCGTCAACATTTTGTACTTTTGCAAGGTGTAGTCCCCCACGAGGTAGATCGGTCCGAACTTGAGTCGAAGACCGGTCGTTACTTTCGCGCTGTTGTTTTTGAAATCAATGGAAACGGGGTCCTTTATATTGATTGGAATTCCAGGGGTTCCAATATTGAACGTGCCTGTGATATCAACATTGGTGGTTACCGATCCATATCCAAGACCCGCATATAACGTGACAACCGAAAATTTCTTGGAAATAACTCCCTGAACGACCCACGAACTTAACTTGTACGATATTTTGCCATCCGGACTATCCGGCCGGGTGTCTGCGGAATTCGTATTGACCAGGCTTGTTGTACCGGTCAATGAGTTATAGGCTGCCAAAACAGACAGATCAAAGGGCAACATCTTGATTCCGGGAATATGTTGTTTGATATCATGCATTAATCCTACACCAAACATCTTGACGGTGCTGTTTCCCTTGTCGATTTTCGGAATGAGTCTGATCTTTATATCCGTATTCATGATCAGGCCAATTCCCAACTGCACCATCGGAACAGGGACTGCCGAAACATGCAGATTCTTTTTCATATCCAGACCTTCGGGGCCTTTGATTGCAAATGACTGGGACGGGAAAGGGCCTGCTGCACCGTCGGGGTCATAGGTTGAAGTATAGGAGGTTACATCCTTTGGGCCTACAAAAGTAGGTGCAGCATTCTTTCCGGGATACGTTGTGTTTGTAAAAACTGTACTTGAACTTAGTCCAATCGCAGCAGGATTAAAGTAATTGTCGGAAGAAGGGATAAAAACCGCATTGAGCGTAAATCCTAAATCGACGCCCAACTTACTATGCGTCTTACCGGTATGGTACCAGCCACCGGTCATTCCATACGATACTCCTTTGATGACCGGACTTGTATAGGCCCCGATCAATTTGGATGCATCTGTTTTACTTGCTTGCAAGAAGTTGGCTAAATCTGACTCATTTTGTGCCCTGGAAAAAAATGAAATCAAAATCAGACACACGGAGAGAATCGATGTTAGACAAATTTTGTTAATGTTTTTCATACGGCATAAATTATGGTTGCAGTTTGAGACGTATCTATTCCACTATATTCCAAGATATGAATTTTGGTAAGCTCAAATTGGCAAATCTTTAAAATAAAACCTAAAAACCCACTTCTTTTTCACATTTTCCGTTTTTCCCCTTCTCAGGCATAGCGCAAAAAAGTAATGTTCCTCAACAATGCAGGCGTCTCCTATTTTATTAAAGTTCGCCAATTATTAAGAGAAAAGAAAAAAGAAAGGCGATTCCTTTTCGGTCTCCATTCTTTGCACGCGTGTCTCCATTCTCATTTGGGTTACAATTCGATTATCTTTGAGAAAAGAAGTAACCTTTGATAGTCTACAATTTTGTTATCCGATGTCTACAGCTTTTATTTTGGTTAGGCTCCTTTGTGGACGACAAAGCCAGGGCTTTTGTTGTCGGCAGAAAGGGCGTATTTCAGGAGCTCTCCAAGTTTTCCGTCCGATATCCACGGCCTGTATGGGTGCATTGCGCTTCGCTTGGTGAGTTTGAGCAGGGTAGGCCCGTGATGGAAGCGCTCAAGCGTGCATTTCCTTCGGCCCGTATCTTATTGACATTCTTTTCGCCGGCGGGTTATGAAGTACGCAAGAACTATCCGGGCGCCGACGGCATTTTCTACCTGCCGCTGGATACGCCATCCAAAGCCAGGAGATTTGTCGATATGACGAAGCCGGTCCTTGCGATTTTTGTCAAATACGAATTCTGGTTTAACTATACGAATGAGCTGAAAAAAAGGAACATACCAGTGCTCTCCATTTCGTGTATCTTTCGGAAAAACCAGCTCTTTTTCAAATCCTACGGATCGATCCTCAGAAAAATCCTTGGCAACTTCACCTATTTCTTTGTTCAAAACCAGGCATCCATTGAACTGCTCAAATCGATTGGGTTTACCAATACCGCCCTGGCTGGAGATACCCGGTTCGATCGTGTTTATCAAGTTACGCAGCGAGGTGATGATATCAGGGTTGCCCGCGATTTTAAGGGCACGCAAAAGGTCTTTGTGATCGGAAGTTGCTGGCCGGAAGACCTGGAAGTGCTGATCCCTTTTATGAATGAAAATCAGTACCAACTGAAATTCATTTTGGCACCTCATGAAATCAAGGAAGAATTCCTTTCGGAAATTGAGAACTCCCTTCTGGTAAAAACCATCCGCTTTTCAATTGCTGCGGAGTTATCCAACGTGGAGGAGTCCCAGGTGCTGCTGATCGATAACATTGGGATGTTGTCACGTCTTTACCGGTACGGCGAATTTGCATACGTGGGAGGCGCATTTGGCAAAGGGCTTCACAATATCTTAGAGGCGGCGTGCTATGGTGTTCCGATTTTCTTTGGAAACAAGAACTTCGAAAGGTTTCAGGAGGCTCACGACTTGATCATGCGCGGCGGGGCCTTTGAAGTGGGCAGCTATACGGAGCTGAAAGCTAAATATGAAATGCTTAACAACCGGCCCGAAAGTTTTCTCCTGGCCTGCGAGGTTACCCGCCAGTACGTGCAGGAAAACCTGGGAGCAACCAAAAAAATCGTGGACTACTGCCAAAAATTCCTTCCGGTATGAAGGGGCTTGTCATGAAGTCGACAGGCTCATGGTATAACGTAGTAGCCGAAAATCAACAACACTTTTTATGCAGGACCAAAGGCCGGTTGCGTTTGGATGAGACCAAAGAAACAAATCCCGTGGCGGTCGGGGATTGGGTAGGTTTTGAACTGGAGGAGAAAAATGGCGTCATCTTCGAAATCCTTCCTCGAAAAAACCACCTGCTCCGTCAGTCCGTTAAGAAGACGGGGCATAGTCAGGTCCTGGCAGCCAACATCGACCAGGTGTTATTGATTGCCACAATCAAACAACCACGCACTTCCTTGGGCTTTATTGATCGTTTTTTGGCAAGCGCTGAGTCATTTCGCATTCCACAAGTCTTGCTTTTCAACAAGAACGATATTCTATCAACTCGTGCACTGG
Source organism: Cyclobacteriaceae bacterium (assembly GCA_041484175.1). Taxonomy (GTDB): domain Bacteria; phylum Bacteroidota; class Bacteroidia; order Cytophagales; family Cyclobacteriaceae; genus ELB16-189. The sequence continues at coordinate 3,922 of JBGPGZ010000380.1, forward strand.
AAGAACAAGCAGCGTTGCTCAAATTATACGAAGGGTTGGGGGTGCAGACCAAAAGTATTTCCGCTCTCAACGATGATCTTTCTTTCATGCTTGAGATCCTGAAAAACAAAATAACACTGATGGCCGGACATTCCGGTGTAGGAAAATCAACGCTCCTCAACCGCCTATCACCGGAAATCGGGCAGACCGTTGGAAACATTTCAGATTTTTCCAATAAGGGCATTCACACTACCACTTTTGCAGAAATGTTTCAGCTGGCAGAAAGAACTTTTGTTATCGACACACCTGGCGTAAAAGAATGGGGATTGGTGGACATGGACCAGCAGGAAATTTCGGATTATTTCACGGAAATGCGCGACCGGAGACTGAACTGCAGATTTGGTTCGCGGTGTTTGCACATCAACGAACCGAAGTGCGCCATCATCGAAGCAGTGCAAAAAGGTGAGATCGCATTGAGCCGGTATGAAAGTTATTTAAGCATGGTGATGGGCGAGGACAACCGGAAGTGAGAAGCGAGAAGTAAGAAGTCTGTAGTAAGGAGCAAAGGGACGAGGTACGAGGGACGAGGTGAAATGGTTAAGACGAATCACTTTGCGCCCTTTGCGTTCATTTCTTTGCGTCCTTTGCGTGAATGTATTTGACCAAAGAGTCAAGAAGAAGTAAGAAGTAAGAAGCAAGAAGTAAGAAAACGGGATCAGGTTCGGGGATTTGATCCTGCTCATCCTTTAGATCCTCTCATCCTGATTTTAAATCCTTTCATCCTGATTTTAAATCCTCTCATCCTGATC
>JBGPGZ010000381.1:0-4709 GCA_041484175.1 Cyclobacteriaceae bacterium
CGGTATTGTACTTTTGATTGGGCAATCACCATGCCGGCCATACTACAATTCGCACAAATCTAAATTGTTCACGTATGAAAACGTTCATGAAAACGACAGCGCCTTACAAGGCGGGAACCAGCATTATACATTATAAGGGGGTCTTGTTGATCACCTTCCTGATGATTCTATCGTGCGACAAAAAAGAGGTGTCGCCTAATCTTATCAAGGGCAAGGCGGATTTTCTTTCCTTCTCAGCCGCTGGCCAAACACTGCCAACATTCATCAGCGATTTGGATAAGCAAATTAAGTTGGAGGTCGCCCATAGTGTTAATGTTGCACAATTGGTGCCCACGTTTGAAGTTCCCTCGGATATCTCGGTGTACGCCAATGGCGTTAAGCAAGTATCCGGAAGTTCCTCGATTGATTTATCTAAACCCGTTACGTACGAGTTGAGGGATAGCCAAAATAAGTCCACTTCCTGGAATGTCGCGGTGGTACCCTTGGGGTGCAAAATTCTAGTTGATGCATCCCATGATGGTGGCGTTTGGTGGTTCCCTCAGTCTGTGAGCACAGGGTTTAGTGCTGATCTTTCGCACCAGGGCCAAAGCTTTGCCAATCTGCTTCGTGATAAAGGCTTTGAGGTGACTGAGCTGGGTCGCGGCAAAGAACTTACCGAAGAAATGTTTTTCGGAAACTATATTGTAATCCGGGTGAATGGACTCGAAACGTACACAGCTAAAGAAATCGCAGTCTATACCAAGCTGATTAACCGCGGAATGAATCTTGCCTTTTTCACTGACCATAAAACCAATGATCCAGTTGATGAGTTGGGCGATCTCCTGGGTATTGAGTTTAAAGGAATTGCAAATGGCGAAGTCACCAACTTTACTGCTCATGAAATTACAGACAATATGATTTCCTTGGGCTATATTGCTGGCTCCGTCATAGCCAACGCGAATTCAAATCTGAATATTAATATTTTGGGTCGGTTGAGACCTGAAGATTTTGCGGATCTTAATTTTAATGGCATGAAAGATGACAACGAACCGTCAGCACCACCGGTGATGGGAGTATTAAGCTATCCGAAGAGCAAGATATTTTTTATAGGCGACACAAACGGTCTTGAAGGTCAACCTCAGCCATTCATTGATAACCTGATCCATTGGATGGGTGAATGCGTGTTGGATTGAAGCGCGCGTAAGCAAAACCCCGGAGATTATTACGGTTCTGCATTTTTAGGAGCGGTTCAAAACGTTGACCAATTCTCCCATTGCCTCCCTCGGAAAGAGATATCCGGATTTGTTCTCATTGGCCCAGACCTTGGTGCTCACCGGTACTTCGTTGAGCAAGTGCGACACATGCAATTCATCCCAATCCTCTACCGGCCCATCGGCAAGCCAGACAAAGAAAAACAACTAGAACAATTTCTCCGGGGGCGGGGTTATTCCCTTCAACCTCAGGTAAACCGTTGTTTGACCCCGATGATGGGTTTGATGTTCAAATGCTTTATCCAAACCTTCTTCAATCGTAGTGTCCCATTTGTTGAACATCTTCACCATGGTGTCCAGTTTTGCCTCATCAAGGCTTTTGATTGTCGTGATCACAAAATCATAACTATCCAATACGGCGTTGGTTATTTCTGCTTTGGTCTTCAGCGTCTCCTTCTCAAGATCTCTGAATTTAGCAGGACCTGTTACGCCAGCCGTAGCGGCATTGACCAATATATAGTTATCGACAGCGAGGTGATGCATTTGCTCGCCAAAGCTGCGCATCTCAGGTGTTGGTCTGAAATTATACACCTCGTCGGTAGCCGCCTCAAGGTATTCCTTGGTGTACGCTTTGGCCCGTTCCCAGGCTGCTATCATCGCATCCTTTCTGGCGGCAGGTTTCTCACAAGGTTGAAACGAAAGAAATGTGAGTACCGCTGCTGACAGCGCCGCGATCAAGACTACTTTATTCTTGTAATTCATAAATCACAGTATATTGGTTGGTTGACAAAGGTAAATAGATTCAAGGAATATTGTTATGCATTCGCTTAATTCCCCTTGGCTTCACATCAAAATAATTCGGCTATCTGACAATTCGGCAATTTCGACGATGTGCTGATTCGGCAATTAAAATTCAATAGTAATTCGAGAATTCGGCAACGATGACTCGATCGCCAAATTGTCCGAATTCTCCGAGTCGCCAAATTATGACTTGAACTCAGCAATCGCCGAATTGTCGAATCGCCGAATTTCAATGCCTATGGAATGATTGTGGAATCGTTATAATAAGTTAACTTACGTTCACTAAAAAAACCTAACCTCCTATGAAATCAAAACACAAATTCATCAGGTGCCTTCTGGGCATGTCCTTATTCTTTGTCGGTATCAGTTCAGAAATGGCTGCGCAAACTCCGGAACCACCAGCACCTACTATCACCGTCTATCAGTATCGGAGAGTGGCGGGCACCAAAAGAGACGAATTTATTAGAAGAGAAACTACCTACTGGGCCGAAATTGCCAAGAAAGCACTGGCTAGTGGAAACCTGACGTTTTGGGCATTGCTCGAAAAAGTGGGCGGTTATGACCTGGAAAATTCTTCCAACTTCTTGTTCGTCAACACCTTCAAAGACATTGATAAAGTCGGCGAGATCTATTCCACAGCCGCTTTGAAGGCAGCTTTCCCCAATCTGACAGTTGACAAGATAGAGACCAACTCCATCAGCACTGTAACGAGTCAATTCTTTTTACACGATGAGGGATGGGAACAAGCGGCCGGTGCAGTACCCGAAAAAGATTTTAACTATATTTCGATGGTCTATCACAACTCTTCTGCACCTGCTGATTTGATTTCACTGGAGAAAAAGCATTGGGGGCCATTTATAAAAGGAGCCATGGATAAGAAGCAAACTACACAGATGGGCTGGGGGAATGCCATCGTATTGTCACCACATGGTTCTAACATACATTTCAATACGGTATCCTACGATCTTTACCCCAATCTTAAAGAAGCGCTCAATCCAACATGGGATCCGAAAACCGTTCTCCCAACCGAAGGACTGACAGCAATTGGAAAATTGGAAACAGAAGGGAGAGGCAGTGTTGTATATCATATCATCAAAGTGGTTGCAGGGAACTAGCGCGTTCCGTCCGACCCGAAAACGGGGATCACAGCAAACGGCCAGGGAAACATGTTCCTTGGCCGATTTTGTTTCAGCCATCAGGGGAGCGATCACCACATGTAGATCGGAATAGGTATTTTGAGGTCGGAAATTATCAAGCATGGGGCTGGGTGCCGGGTGTCTCACGTGGAAGGGGAGGAATGTTTTGCGGTAGGTCAGTATTCGTTAGGTCGGTGGGGCAGTGTAAATTAGTCGTTCAGGCTTTGAATGTAAATGGTCCGGTAAGCCGACGAGGAAGAATTTCTGATGGGTGACTTTATTTCCGAACTTTGCTCGATCAGGATGTTCAGGATTCAAGGATTTACAGGATCACCAACCTACCGAATACCGATCAGGATGGTCAGGATTCAAGGATTTACAGGATCACCAACTACCGAACACTGACCTACCGAATACTGACCTACTGAACACTGACCTACCGAATACCAACCAACCCACCCCAATACCATGAAGACCTTCATATTCCTCCTAACCATGTTGTCGATCTCTGCCTTCAGTCAAACCCGCTCCTCCGGCCCATGGTGGCCAAACCAGCAGTGGGGTGCGCAGGACCAGGCTGGTGCGTCGAACTGGATTACGCCGCAGAAAATCGTCTCGGCGCTCACGTATGTGAAACAAGGAAAGGTGTACGAACTGGGCCATCCGTACGAGCGCGTGATGCCGTTCGTCGGCACACGATCGTTCAAACTTTCAGTAGTCGACACAGGCCCCGCCGCCGGCAAGAACATGCAGCTGGGTAACGAAGAGGTCATCTCCGGTGAGCTCGGACAGGTGGGAACACAGTTCGACGGACCAGGCCACATAGGAGCACTGATCAAATATGGCGACGGCTCCACGAAGGGTGTCTATTATAATGGGTTCACACAAGAAGAAGTCGTCCATCCGGACGGACTGCTCCACCTGGGTGTGCAAAACGTAAAGCCAATTATTTCGCGCGGGATATTGATTGACGTAGCCGCCTTCAAGGGCGTGAGCAGACTGGCCAACAGTTATGAAGTGACTGCCTCCGACGTATTGGGTGCGCTCGCGAAGGAAGGAATTTCCGAAAGCAGCATAACGCCAGGCGATGTGATCATCTTCCGGTATGGCTGGTCACAACTGTGGAAGACGGCGGCAGAATACAACCGCAATTCTCCGGGCATCGGCCTCGAAGTGGCACGCTGGCTTATAGCGAAACAAGTGTGCATGACGGGCGCCGACACCGGTCCCACAGAAGTGATGCCCAACCCCAATCCGGATCTCGTCGTGCCGGTGCACCAGGAGCTGATCATGAAGAACGGCATCTTCAACCTGGAGAACATGGATCTTGAATCGCTGTCTGCGGATAAGGTGTATGAGTTCCTATTCATCTTCACGCCGCTTAGGTTAGTAGGCGCGAGTGGTTCACCGGGGAGACCAATCGGTATTCGGTAAATCGGTATTCAGTAGGTCAGTATTCGGTAGGTCGGTAGGGAGTGCAAAGTATTGCAATGCGTCATTGCGAGCGGAATAGTGAGGGATGGGAAATCCAGGATCGAAGCCCGTCCGACCGGGATCATCCGGTCGGGCAATCTGCATTGCA